>JAPOYE010000001.1 GCA_026706695.1 Candidatus Dadabacteria bacterium
ATTCTGACAAATGGAGCGAGATGGCGGCTTTACTATCAGGGCACCCGGTCGGTCTCAGAGCAGTTCCTTGAAATTGATCTCGGAGAAATTCTGAATGTCTACGGAGACGGGCGGGACGCTGTTGTTCTTGCGGAAGACAGGCGCCGCCACTGGCTTTCCGTGTTCATTCTTATTTTCAGGCGCGAGGCATTTGTTCCCGGGCCTTCCGACCCCCGCACATTCCACCAGCGCTCTATTGAAAAAAGCAGGTTCTATGAAGAACGCGTAGCCGGCAGCCTTTCCGAACTGGTTTTCAGAAAAGTTTTTCCGGATCTTGCCCGCGCCATGTCCGCCGCCGCCCCTGAAGCTCCCCTGGAGCAGGTGCGAGACGCCGCGCTGATATTCCTTTACCGTCTTCTTTTCATACTGTACGCAGAAGATCGGGACCTGCTTCCGGTTAACGACAGTCGCTATGATGATTACGCTCTTCGGGACAAGGTGCGTCTCGACGTCGGACGCCGCAAGGACCAGAACGATATCTTTTCCGAAAAAGCGGCCCGTTACTGGAGCGCGATTGATGATCTTTGCCTGGCTATGGATGAAGGCGACACATCGATAGGACTTCCTCCTTATAATGGAGGTCTTTTTGACCGCGAGGCGACACCGCTTCTTGAAGAGATAAAACTCAGCGACAGTGTTATGGCGGATCTGATTGACGCGCTTTCCTTTGAACGGACGGAACAGGGACGGCATTATATCAACTACCGCGATCTCGGGGTGCAGCAGCTGGGGTCCATATACGAACGCCTGCTTGAATACGAACTTGCTCGCGAAAACAGAGAAGTGGTCGTTCGCCCGAATGTTTTCGCGAGAAAAGACTCTGGGAGCTACTACACTCCTGATGACCTTGTCGGTCTGATAGTAAAGGAAACTATTGAACCCCTTGTGCGAAGACGCATGGATGAATTTGAGTCCAAAGCCAGGGAACTTGCCGCAAGCGAATTGTCAGATGATTTCATGCTCGGGTCTCTTAAAGAAGAGTATGACCCGGCGGAGCGTCTGCTTGAGCTTAAAGTCTGCGATCCCGCTATGGGTTCCGGCCATTTTCTTGTGTGTCTTGTGGATTTTCTTGCCGACAGCGTGATATCGGCTATGGCCGACTCGGAAGCCCTTGTGGAGAATTACGTCTCTCCTTTAAACGAGCGGATTGAGAGGATTCGCAACAGGATAATGGTGAATGCCCAAAAAAGAAAATGGAGCGTTGACTATGAACATCTTGAAGACCGCGACGTAATAAGACGCATGGTGCTTAAGCGCTGCGTTTACGGGGTTGACAGAAACCCTATGGCTGTTGAGCTTGCCAAGGTTTCTCTCTGGCTTCACACGTTTACTCCCGGGGCTCCTCTTAATTTCATTGATCACCACCTGCGCTGCGGAAACAGTCTGTTCGGTTCGTGGGTGAGGGAAGGGCTTGGGAAAGCCAAGGAAAACGGAGGGCGTCTTCTGCTCGGAGAACGGCTGGACCGGGCGGAACAGACTGCGGCCCATATGCAGATAGTTGAGAGTCTGACCGACGAAGAAATATCAGAGGCTCATCGCTCCGCCGATATATTCAGGGGAATCAAGAGAGATACCGCGCCCCTTGATTCCTTCCTCTCGCTCATACATGCCTTTGACTGGCTGAATATAAAGGACCGTGAGGATAAAGAGGCTCTCAATGCTTTTCTTGTAGGCACGCTGGGCGACCCTGTCGACATCGCACTTGGCAAGTCTGATATCAAAAACGGGAAAACTCAGTCCGAGCGTTTTACGGAGCTTTTCGGAAAAGCCCGGGAACTGATAGTGGAAGAACGTTTCTGCAACTGGCAGGTTATGTTTCCGGGGGTGTGGTCTGACTGGGACAGTTCTGGACCGCACGGCGGTTTTGACGCCGTAATCGGCAATCCGCCTTGGGACAGAATAAAACTGCAGCAGGTCGAGTGGTTCGCGGCACGTCGCCCGGAGATTGCCCACGCGCCGCGCGCAGCGGAGAGAAAACGTATGATAGCTGAGCTTGAGAAGATGGGAGATCCGCTTGCGGAAGATTTCAATAGAGCTAAACAGCGGACGGAACAAACGGCCCGCGTGGCCAGAGCCTGCCGCGACTATCCTTTGCTTTCCGGCGGGGATATCAATCTCTACTCTCTTTTCGTTGAACGCGCCATGAAGATCGTAAAACCTGACGGGATGATAGGCCTTCTTGTTCCCTCAGGTATCGCGTCTGACAGGACTTCGGCGAAATTTTTTAAGGAAGTGGCGACCGAAGGGAAACTGAAAGCCTTTTATGACTTTGAGAATCGGCGAACACGCTTTAAGGCCTCGCCATTTTTTCCGGATGTTGATGGTCGTTTCAAGTTTTGTATCGCGGTTTTCAGTCCGTCGCCGGTTGCTGGGCCCACTCAGTGCGCTTTTTTCCTTCAGGATATTTCCGAACTTGAAAATGCCAATCGTTGTTTCCCCGTTACTTCTGAGGAACTTACACTGATCAATCCTAATACTGGCACAATGCCGATTTTCCGGTCAAGAAGAGACGCGCAGCTTACCAGGGAAATCTACAAGCGCGTGCCTGTTCTGGTTGACCGGTCAAGCGGAGAAGAAGTAAGAACATGGCCTGTGAAATACATTCGCATGTTTGATATGACCAATGACTCGGGACTTTTCCGTACGCGCGAACAGCTTGAGGAAAAAGAAAAAGCCTATCCGATTGGGGGCAACAGGTTCGGCAGCCCGCAAGGGGAATGGGTGCCGCTTTATGTCGGCCGCATGATCCACCAGTTTGATCATAGAGCCGCTTCAGTAAAGACAAACCCGGAAAATCTCCACAACCCCGCGTTAAGTGGAGATATATCACCGGCGCAAAAAGCCGACCCCAGTTTTGTTCCTACGCCTCAATACTGGGTTCCCGCCGAAAAAGTGAGTTTCTCGAATGGCTTGGAGTGGGCCATAGCATTTCGTGACATCACAAATCCAACAAATGCCAGGACGATGATCGCCACAGTCGTTCCGTTCGTCGGATTGGGGAATACACTTCCGATTTTAACTGGAGATTGTTTAAACACGTACCACCATCTGGCATCCTGTCTAATTGCGAATTTCAACTCCATTCTCCTTGATTATATTGTACGTCAAAAGGTTCAGAGTACCCACTTGAACTGGTACATAGTTGAACAGCTGCCTGTAATCCCTGCGGATAATTATGGAACCGCAAATTTTGGCCCCAAAACAGCCGGAGAAATTGTACGCGAAGCCGTTTTGGAACTTGTCTATACGGCCCATGACATGGCGCCGTTTGCCCTTGATATGGGGTATGTTGATGAGGAAGGCAAGGTGAAACCGCCGTTTCTCTGGGACGAGGAGCGGCGATTACGGCTTCGCGCAAAGCTTGACACGGTGTTTTTCCATCTTTACGGTATTACCGACCGCAAAGATGTGCGTTATGTTTTTTCTACTTTTCCGATAGTGGAAGCCCAGGAAACCAAAGCTTACGGTTCGTATCTGTCCTGTGAGCTCTGTCTTGGTTACATGAACGCTTTTGAGTCAGGAGACCCTGACGCGGAGATAAGTTTATGAAGTTCGGATTCTGGGAGACTTTGAGTCCTTCTTGTTCAGGCCCGCTGTAAAGGCAGTTCATGCTGCTTCGCCGGTTCGAGCCAGATATATCTTCGCGGTCCCTTTCCTTTCACCTTTTTCAGCTTTTCTTCGCTTGCCGCTCTCTCAAGCGCCCGTTCAAGTACGCTTCTGACCACGGGAATTTTTTCATTCATCCGGGTAAATTCGCATGGGTCTCCCGAGCATGTGGCGCGGATTCTCTCGAGCAGCGCTTCGTAGTCTTCAAGCTCGGGGTCTATCCAGAGGTATCTTTGTGGTCTGGGAAGTTTTTTGACTTTTTCCTCGTATTCCGCCCTGCTCAGATGGGTACGGAAATGAAACTTGCTTGCCGGAATCCCTTCTCTCAGTTTGTCGGTTTCGCGGGCGATGTCAGAGCACATGTCCCTGAGTCTTTCGAGGAACGCTTCGTAGCGGATCAGTTCCCAGTTTATCCACACGTATCTTCTCGGCCTTTCAATCTTTTTGATTTTCTCTTCCTTTTCGGCCTGCCACAGGAACTTATAGAATTGCTTGTTGGATATGGAGATGAGCTCACCGAGTTCAGCCGGTTTGCGGGCGGTGTCAGAGCACAGGCTCTTGAGTTTGTCGAGAAAGTCGCCGTAGTTTTCGAATTCGGGATTGCCCCTTATGTCGTGGGCGAAGAGCAAAGGGAAGTCAAGCTCATTTATTTTCCAGGGGGCCGGAGAAGCTCCCTCGTTCTCAAGGCGGGCGTTTCCTGATGACTGGTCGGGATTCTTCCTGACCCAGAGCCTTCCCCGCCTGTTTCTGAGGTTTTCAATTGCGCTGTCCCACGTTATTCCCGTGCCGTTTCCCGAATGGACTATGAATGAAGAATCTACCAGGCCGTAGATAATGCGGTTTCGCTCCATGGAGCCTGAAATGCTCAGCTCCGCGTCAGGATTGCGGTGAGAGAGGAGAAGCAGGGAATCGCGGCGCAAGTGCTTCTCGTATTTTTCGTTCATGCAGATATTTCTGAGGTTGCCGGGCACAACCCAGATAGCGTGCCCGCCAGCGCGAATCGCCGCGAAGGTTGCCTCTTTCTCTATTCTGCTGGCCCCGCGTGATACAACGCAGCATCCGTGCCTTGCGGATGTCTTCCCGAGCGCCGCGGCATAATTCAGGTGTTTTCCGCCTGCCTTGTTGGAACCGAACACTGCGAGTTTTTTATATCTGTAATCAAGCAGGCGGATATCTCCGCGTGCAAACAGTACCGGGGGCGCGTTTTCACGGAGCCTTATTCTGACAGTTGCGGGATAGTAAGAGTCCGTGCTGGTGATATACCGGATGAATGCATCATCCCATTCTAAAAAGTTCGCGGGCAGATCGCGGTCAAGCAGTGATTCAACTCGTTGTGGCGTAACCGTTTCATCATCAAAGTACGAAATTATCCGTGCGGCATTCCTTTTCATCAGGGCTCCCGGGGAAAGATCTTCTGACAAAAGCCAGTCGAAAAGACGGTTCCACTCAACCGGGGTCAGAGGTTTCGTATCTTCGCTCCCGCTACTTGGGAAGCTGGTAGTCAGAAGCAACGCAACTTTCGTGTCGAATTTCAGATAAACAGACATATGCCAGCAGACCGGGAGTTTGAGAGTGCGGGTCTTGCCTGTCCGCAATACACGTTTAGCTTACCGCAGACTGAGAAAAAGGAAACTCACTGCTTGACATCTGAAATGGTCTTTTTCAGTTCCGCATAACTGCACTTGCGCGGCGAGAGGTTTTCAAGAGAAACCGGTTCATGTCTGTTTTTGGAGCAAATGTGCAACAATTACGTATACCGCAAGTTCCAGAGCACGGAACTCTCCCACAAGCACACATACACAAACAGATAAAAGGGAAGAACAACTAGGAATCAGCTGAGCATTGGTGATATCTTTCTAGTTCGAACAAGTCTTCCCTCTCGGTGTATTTTTGCCGTAATCTTCCGTATAATTTGTTACGGGTAGCGGGGAAGAGGGTTGAGTTGTGCGGAATTGACTCAGTTGCTGTGTGTAAAATTCCTCTGAACCTTAATGCCATGAACAAATGAGTGTGCAAATAGATATACCAAAAAAGATGGTTGCGGAATTCTGTCGCCGTAACCGTATAACGCGACTGTCGCTCTTCGGTTCAGCGATCAGGGATGATTTTGGCTCCGACAGCGATATAGATGTACTGGTGGAATTCGAGCGGGACGCCCGAATCGGTTTTATTACGCTTGCGGGATTGGAAATTGAGCTAACTGAAATTCTGGGTCGCAATGCGGAACTGCACACCGTAAAAGGACTTCATCCTAGATTTCGAGATGAAGTATTGCGGTTGGCAGAGGTACAGTATGAGCAGGCGTGACGATCATACGAGCATCGGGGATATGCTCAGCCATGCGAGAGAAGCCGTGGATTTATTGGGGAAGACAAGTCGCGAGCAACTGGAAAACAACAGGACACTGCAGTTAGCATTAACGCGACTGATTGAGATAGTCATCAGTGGGAGAAGCCGCAAACCGCGTTTCTGAAACGACTCAGGGGCGCCATCCGGAGATTCCTTGGCACAAGATTATCGGAATGCGTAACCGGCTAATCCATGGTTACCGATACAGATATACTGTGGGACACGATAACAGACGATCTTCCTCCCCTTATTGAAAAATTGAGCGGGTTAACGGATTAGGCGGCTAACTGTAAAGAATCGGTGTGCAGCGTCCTTCTTTTGAAGTCTCTGCAAGAACTGGAAAAAGACGTGCCCTCTCGCCACGCTCAAGATATTCGGGGGAATTACTCATGACTGACAGGTACTAAT
>JAPOYE010000002.1 GCA_026706695.1 Candidatus Dadabacteria bacterium
CCGTCGGTATCCACCTCCCCGGTTTCCGTTTCTTCCAGCGGCGGAATGACGTTGTTGAGAGTGAAGCTCAACCTTGCCATGCGCACGTCGGAGAACCTGCCCTGTCCCCTGAGACTTGTGATGTCTCCCTGTGGACTGGTAGCGCTATTGCTCAGTGAAAATTCCTCCCCGTTCTCGGTTCCGGCGTCATAGGGAAACAGGTCTACCGTGTGAGAGGGTAGCCAGTCATCCGATTCATCCAGCAAAGACAGAGCGGAGACGCCCACAAACCAGTCCGGGCTGGGACCGATCATCGATAGGAGGGTAAGCAGGGGATGAGTACGGCTGAATTCGACTTCAAATGTCCTCGTACCCGTGGCAGAGGTGCCGTTTTTCTTGACGATGGATATTACAGTTCCTTCTTCGGCATTGCTGATTTCTGTCTCAAACGTACCCGTGATGCCAAGCTCCGCCACCCTCTCCACGCCAGCAGTGGCCATCTCACCCACCGCCCAGAAAGTCACATCGCTGTTGTGTACGGCACCGATTAGGGTCGTGAAATGCGCACCGCCCACAACCCCGTCGGGCGTGCTGTCGGTGTTCCAGTTGCCTTCAAACGTTACCGTGTAGGTGGCCGATTCCGAGTCGGTCTGTGCGCGGGCCGGTCCCGTCGGCACACCGAGCATGATGGTGGCAAGGAGGAGAAGGCCCGTTGCGATGCGCCAAGGACCGCAAAAGATGCCGGAGAAGTTCGGTAGACGTGCGCGCTCCCGCGCGCGGATACCGTCCCGATGCGACGGAACGGACGTACCCGACAGTCTTCCTAGCTCCAACGAAACCATTTCAGGTAAAACAGTACCTTGAACCTAGCATACTTTCGAACAAGGTACCCTGCGGTTCCTCTCATAAATCCTCGCTACATTCCTTGACAAAAACGCTCCCCGTATAAGATACTTAGAGGCGGGGTTGGTGGTGTTGAAACTGATTCCGCGCGGGAAGCGCAACGGGTGGTTTCTTTATATGACCTTTTTAGCTGAAATTTGGGAAAAAACATTCGGCGTGAGTGAAAGCGCCATGCTGCTTGGAACATTCAGCGCAAGAGACTTCTCGGAACTTCGTCCCTCACCAAAGCTTGAGAGAGTAATATCAAAAACAATCGAGGGAGAAAACGTCACGCGCGAAGACGCACTCTACCTTTCGGAGCTTTTTCCCAAGGAAGTCCCTTTTCTTCTTCTGGCCGCATCGGCCATCAGGAACCGCTCGAAGGGAAAAACCGTAACTTACTCCAAGAATGTCTTCGTACCCCTTACCCAGCTCTGCAGGGACCGCTGCGGATACTGCACGTTTAAGATAGAACCGGGAGAGGGAGCGCTGTTCATGGCCCCTGAAGAGGTCGTTGACATGGCGAAAAAAGGAGCGAAGGCGGGATGCACGGAACTTCTTTTCGTCACGGGCGACAAGCCGGAACTCGCTTACCAGGTATACAGGAACGCACTCGGGGAAATCGGTTATGAAACAACGGCGGAGTACCTGATCGACATGGGAAAGACCGGACTTGAGCACGGAATCTTCCCCCACACGAACCTCGGACTCTCAACCCCGGAGGAACTCTCCGGGTTCAGAAAAAGCAACCCCAGCATGGGCCTCATGCTCGAGAACATAAGCGAGAGACTGCTTAAGAAGGGAAACGCCCACCACGGTTGCGCCGACAAGGTCCCGAAGCTCAGGATGGAGACAATGGAGCATGCGGGCGAGCTCAGTATTCCATGGACAAGTGGCATACTGGTGGGAATCGGGGAAACGTTCGAAGAGAGAATCGACTCGCTTTACGCCCTGCTTGAACTCTCCGGCAGGTACGGTCACCTGCAGGAAATAATAATTCAGAACTTCAACCCCAAGGAAGGGATAAAGATGGAGGAGTACCCTCCCGCCGATTTCCTTGAGATGCTGAAGACCGTCGCCATCTCGAGGCTCATATTCGGAGGGGAAATGAACATACAGATACCCCCTAACCTTAACAACAGGAATTTCACTTTTTACCTGACGGCCGGAATAAACGATCTTGGCGGCGTGTCGCCTCTCACCATAGACTATGTCAACCCCGAGGCTCCGTGGCCGCAGGTTGAGAGAATGGAAAGGGAGGTAAAGGCGCTGGGTTACGAACTTCGGGAGAGACTTCCCGTCTATCCCGAGTACATAGACGAGCGCTGGATAGACCCCTATGTTCTCGGCAAGGTAAGGGAGCGCGTTGATGAGAGGGGATACGTTCCCGTAAACTGAAAAAATGGAAGACATAAACAAAATAATAGACTCCATAGAGCAAAGAAGGCCCCTCGGCGTCGATGGGGTGATGTCGCGCATAAACGGCACGACGGGACGCATAATCGAGGACGCGATTTCGGGAAAGGAGATTTCGGTTGAAGACGGAATCCATCTTTTCAGCATAGAGGATACAGACGAGATATCCGCCCTCGCCCTCGCGGCCGACCGGATAAGAAAGGAAGACGTCGGGGACGTGGTTACTTACGTCGTTAACAGAAACATAAACTTCACTAACATATGCGACGTTTACTGCGGATTCTGCAATTTTATGGCGGACGAGGGGGACGACAGGGCCTACTTCCTCTCGATGGACGAAGTCGCGGAGAGAACCGTTGAAGCCTGGGAGATAGGCGCGACGGAGGTATGCATGCAGGGAGGCATGCATCCCGAGATAGACGGCAATTTCTACATCGAGCTTATAAAGACGGTAAAAAAAGCCGTGCCCGAGATGCACACCCACGCTTTCTCCCCCTACGAGATCTACTACGGCGCAAAGACTCTCGGCATAGAGGAAGAAGATTTCATAAGAAAACTCAAGGACGTTGGTCACAACACCTTCCCCGGCACCGCGGCCGAGGTTCTGGTTGAAGAAGTAAGAAAGGTAATCGCTCCCAGGAAGATACCGACCGAGGTATGGATAAGGGTGGTTAAAAAAGCCCACAAGGAGGGAATGAGGACCACTTCGACCATAATGTACGGTCACCTGGACAAGCGACATCACTGGGCCATACACCTCGGAATCCTGAGGGACATACAGAAAGAGACTGGAGGGTTCACGGAATTTGTGCCGCTTCGCTTCATTCCCTGGAACACGAGGCTATTTATTCACTCCAAGGGAAAGGTAAAAAAGGGCCCGACCGATCTTGACCAGCTGAAAATGTATGCGGTCTCCCGTATGATGCTTCGGGGATGGATAAACAACATACAAGTTTCCTGGGTAAAGCAGGGGCCTGAGTTCGCCCAGTTCTCTCTCACCGCCGGGGCAAACGATTTCGGGGGAACGCTCATGGAAGAGCAGATATCCCGTTTTGCCGGCGCAAGTTACGGACAGTACTTCCCGCCCGAGGAGTTCAGAAAACTCACCAGAGAAATAGGCAGAATCCCGGCCGAACGCGACACGACCTACGGGATACTGAGAACATTTGAAAACGGCGGGGCCTGAAGACCTTCTCTCCCCCGTGCAGTCTTTTGTCCCGAAACACCCCGGCCGACACTGGTTTCCATGGAGAAATCAAAAATCGAAGATCTGAGCAGGACGCTTGCCACACAGATCCGGGGCGAGATAAGAAAAAGCCTCGTTGACCGGGCCATCTACAGCACGGACGCAAGCAACTACAGAATTCTCCCCGAAGCGGTCGTAATCCCGAAAACCCCCCAGGACATAGAGATCACCGTCTCCGAGGCTTCCGCCCGAGACATACCGGTCACGGTACGCGGGGCCGGGACAAGCCTTGCCGGACAGGCGGTAGGCGAAGGAATAATCCTTGACCTGTCAAAGTACATGAACAGGGTGATCGACGTGGATGCCGGAGGGAGGAAAGTCAGGGTGGAGCCCGGAATCTCGATCGACAACCTTAACAGGAACCTCTCGCCCCTCGGCCTCATGTTCGGACCGGACCCCTCAAGCGCAAGCGTTGCCACCGTAGGGGGAGCTGTCGCGAACAACGCCACGGGAGCTCACTCCATACTTTACGGAATGGCGGGCGATCACGTGATTTCCTCAAATGTCGTGCTCGCAGACGGGTCTTCTCTCGAGCTTTCCGGAGAGAATTACAAAAGACGCGGTGGAGGACCCGGCATCGCGGAAAGCCTTTTCGAAAAACTCGCCGCGCTTAAAAAGGAAAGCGTGGAGCTTGTAAAAACTGACTTTCCAAAACACTGGAGAAGAGCTTCGGGGTACTCGCTTAACTATTTCCTGGACGGGGAGTTTAATCCCGCGAAACTTCTTGCCTCCTCGGAAGGCACCCTCGCGGTCTCGACCGATTTTGAGCTTAACCTCGTCAAAAAACCTCTCTCAAGCGCGCTTTGCGTCATCCCGTTTCGTGAAATCCCGGAGGCAATGGACTCAGTCTTGGAAATCCTCTCCCACAACCCCTCGGCGATAGAACTTATTGACGGAACCCTGATAGGTCTTGCGAGAAGAAAAAAAGGATTTTCCCATTCCCTCTCCTTCATTGACGGAACCCCGGGGTCCATTCTGGTGGTCGAATTCCAGGGAGACGACGAAAGACAGACCGGGGAGAGGGCGAAGAACCTTGTGAAGTCCCTTGATTCCGCCTTTGCTGTACTGGGGAGCGAGGAGCAGAAAAAAATCTGGGACGTAAGAAAGGCAGGGCTCGGAATCCTGATGAGCGACAGGGGCAGCCGGAAACCTGTGCCTTGCATAGAAGACGTCTCGGTTCCCGCGGAGAATCTGGCCCGCTACACGAGGGACGTGACCTCGCTTCTTGACGAGTTCGGCCTCAAAGCCGCTTTCTACGGCCACGCAAGCGCCGGATGCCTGCACATAAGGCCCCTTCTCGACCTTCGGGAGCAGAAGGGAGTATCCGACATGACAGCCCTTTCGGAGCGCACCCTTGAGCTTGTCCTTCGCTACTCGGGGGTAATGAGCGGCGAGCATGGAGACGGTCTCCAGAGAAGCTATCTTAACGAAAGACTCTTCGGAGAGGATCTTTACTCAGTAATGAAAAAACTGAAGGAGATATTTGACCCGCGGGGAGTGCTCAATCCGGGAAAAGTCGTCCGCGGGGCCGATTCTTCCTCAAATCTGAGGGCAAGAAAGTCTGAGGAAAGCATTAACACCTTTCTCGACTGGTCACGGGAGGGAGGTCTCGCAGCGGCGGCCGCGATGTGCAACGGCCAGGGGGTCTGCAGAAAGACCGCCGACGGGATAATGTGTCCTTCCTACAGGGCGACCCTTGACGAAGGCGATGCCACAAGAGCGCGCGCCAGCCTGCTCCGGGAACTTCTGCTGGGCCATATGGACGCAGACACGATCTACGAGAAAGGATTCTACGACGTTTTCGATCTTTGCGTGGGATGCAAGGCGTGCCGCACCGAATGTCCTTCCGGGGTTGACGTCGGCAAGATGAAAACCGAGTTCCTGGCTCTCTACAAGAATAAAACAGGGTTTACGGCAAGAGACAGTCTTTTTGCCCGAGTGCACGAGATAAGTTCCGTGCGCAGCACCCTCCCCCGCTTTTTAAACCGGGCACTTGAGAGTTCTTTTTCCCGAGGGCTGCTTTCGCTCGCAGGAATTTCCCGAAGAAGATCACTTCCCCAGATTGCCGAAGACACTTTCAGCAGGTGGTTCCGCAAAAGGAAGAGAAATCCCCAGAACGGAAAACAGGTGAAAAGGAAGGGAAACCCCCAGAGCGGAAAACAGGTGGTTTATTTCCACGACACGTGGTCTGAGTTTTTCTATCCCGAGATAGGAAAAGCTGTTACCGTAGTGCTTGAAAGCCTAGGGTTCCAAGTGATTTTAGAGAAACAGAGAAAATGCTGCGGGCGGCCGATGCTGAGTATCGGCATGGTGGAGAAAGCCAGGGAAAATGCAGTTCACAACGTAAAGGTTCTCTCAGATTACGTCAGAAGGGATATCCCGGTGGTCTTTTCAGAACCCAGCTGCCTCTCCGCGTTTCGGGATGAATACGCCGATCTCCTTCCAGATAACGAACCCCTTGACGCGCTCCTTCCGAACATACACTCGGTCTGTGAATTTGTCTGCGCGCAAGGTGGTAATTTCCCGGGTCCCGGGAAGCAGAGAAACGGGAGGATACTCGTTCACGGACACTGCCACGAAAGATCCGTCGGCGATTTCGAAAAAACCCTGTCGCTTCTTAACGATCTGGGATACGACGCTAGGTCAAGCGACGCCGGGTGCTGCGGCATGGCGGGAAGCTTCGGTTACGAAAAAGAGCACTACGAGATATCAAAAGCCATGGGGGAATGCGGTCTTTTCCCGAAAATAAGGAACCTGGGGAAATCGGAAAGGGTCTGCGTAACGGGCATCTCATGTCTTGAGCAGGTCTCCCATTTCACCGAGGCGGTTCCGATTCACGTAGCCCTGCTCCTTGAAGAATTCATATCGGCTGAAGATGTAAAATAACCACCTCCCGGTCATAGAAGACGCCCGTTCTTGCCGGTAAGATAAAAACCATGGGATTTCCGCAGATCATAGGACACGAATCTCAGAAGGAATTTCTCCGCAACTCGGTCCGCAAAAACCGGATCTCGCACGCATACCTTTTCTCAGGACCTGAGGGCGTGGGGAAGAAACTGGTCGCAACCGGCTTCGCGAAACTCATAAACTGCGCCGAGGGCGGAACGGAGAACCTTGACTGCAAATGCGCCTCGTGCGCAAAAACAGAAAAAGGTCTTAACCCCGACGTTCTCGTATTCGGATACCCGGGCGAGAAGACGATAAAGGTGGATCACGTAAGACAAGACGTGGAGAGGCTGATTCACTTGGCGCCCTATGAGAACCCCTACAAGGTTTTCATAATCGACGGCGCGCAGAGAATGAACTTCAACGCCCAGAACGCGTTCCTGAAGACCCTTGAAGAGCCGCCGCCCCGCTCCGTCATAATTCTCATAACGACGCTTGCGGACCTGCTGATGCCGACCATAAGATCAAGGTGCCAGTCGGTGGTCTTCCAACCCCTTGAGACGGGGCAGGTAAGAGGATTTCTGGAAAAGGAAGGGGCCGCGCAGAATGACCCGGATCTCGTCTCAAAGATATCTGGAGGAAGCATCTCAAGGGCGCTTGGCACCAATGAGGATTACCTTCGGAAAAGGACTGAATACATAGACTGTGTAATGGCCGTCGATGCAAAAAAACCGCTTACCCTTTTTCACTCCGTGGAGAGGGTACAGAAAGAGATAAAAGGCGGAGGAGCGGAAGAGCTGAAAACGGTTTTTGACATACTCTCGACATGGCTTCGGGATTCCGTGATTCTAAAAACTTCCGGAAGAGAAGAGGAAATTGTCAACACCGACCTCATCGAGCGGCTAAGCGAATATTCGGAAAAAAGGGACGTATCCGAACTTCTGGGCAAGTTCGCCGCTCTTGAGGAAACCATGGCGCGGATATCGGAGAACAACGCAAACGTCGAACTTTCTCTCGAAAATCTTTTCCTTAGACTTTCTCGCTAACTTTGTGTTATACTGGAATTCTAAGCGATTAGGATGTCCAGAATTCAGCACGAGAAATGAGGTGATACATGCGCAATCTGATTCTAGTAATGATAGCTTTTCTATTTGCCCTCCCCGCGGCGCTTGCCGGCGAGGGAGCAGACGAGAACGAAGCGTTAAAACAACATATAGAATACCTTGAGGGGGAACTTGAACTGACCCGGCAGAAACTCGCGGAGTCAGAAGCCCTTGCCGTGGCGGAGCAGCCCGAAGAGCCGAAAAAAAGTCCGATCAGAATCGGCGGCGCGATGCGCGCCAACCACGCCTACGGCGATTATGATGGCCGCAGGGGGGAGAACATCGGAGACTCGGATTTTGAACTCATGCGCCTCAACGTCGACCTTGACTACAACGGCGTTATCGGAAGAGCCGAATACCGCTATTACGACGATTACAGCATGATGCACACTGCGTGGCTCGGATACACGTCAGACGGTTTCGGCACCCTTAAGGCCGGCATCGTCCGCGTTCCTTTCGGACCGGGTGCCTGGGGAGTTTCAAACAGCTGGTTCTTCGATCAGCATTACTACGTCGGGCTTTCAGACGACATGGATCTCGGGGTGAGATGGACGAGAGCCTTCGGCGATCTCACGGTCGATCTTGCCTACTATCTTGAGGACGAGGGGCACTGGGACGGCAGCAGCAAAGACAGCGCGCGGTACAGTTACGACCCCGTGAAATGGAGCAGTACAGCTGATGCGGAAGGAACAGTTGAGGCCGGGGCGACAAACGGTTTTGAGGAAAGGCATCAGGTGAACCTGCGCCTGATCTATTCAACCGGGAGCATAGGGGATATCGGCATGTCCTTTCAGTACGGAGGGCTTGAGGGAACGGGCGTGGATGACTCAGGTGCCAGCCATCTGGCGGTCTCCGCTCACGCGGTGACCCCGCTTCGGGATTTCTCGCTTCACTCGCAGATTTCCTATTACAACTACGACATTACGGACGACACTCCGTGGGGCACGGGCGACCTTATCCCAATGGGAGCTTTTAACTTCGCGTGGCCGGTGGCGTCCGAAGCGTGGATACCGGCTGTCTCCCTCAGGTACAACGGTATTAATGCAGCAGATATCTCTTGGCTCGACGGCGTCACTCCCTACGTTGAGTGGAGTTCCATAATGAACAAAAAAGGCGATCTCAACAGCAGCTCCCTCTGGACTTTCGGGACTATGTGGTACTGGGGTTCCCTTTATATCTACACCGAGCTCGGCCTCAGCGACGGCAATTATTTCGTCGGCGGCGAGGGAGATGATTACAGCAGCATCTACGGGGTAAACGACTTCGGCGCAAGCGGAAACAACGAGTGGCAAAAACGCTTTAACGTTAACGTGGGCTACTATTTCACCCTTTACGAATAAAAACCGGAGGAAACACAGATGAACAACACTCACGGTCACCCGGCCGGACAGGGCAATCTGCAGATATTCGGTCTTGATATAAACGTTCCGGTATTCGTGGCGTCCGGCATTTCCATACTCATTTTCACGATCGGGGCGCTGATCTTCCGGGAGGCTGCCACGGAAGTGCTGGGGACGCTTCGCGTCTCGATTACCACCCAGTTTGACTGGCTTTTCATGAGCGCGGCCAACATATGCTTTCTGTTCTGCGTTCTCCTGATTGTGTCTCCCTTGGGAAATGTGCGCCTCGGCGGCGCTCACGCTGTTCCGGAGTACTCAAAGTTCACCTGGCTCTCAATGATTTTTACGGCGGGAGTCGCCATCGGTCTGCTCTTCTACGGAGTGCTTGAACCCGTTTATTACCTGCTTAACCCCCCTCTGGGGATTGATCCGTCCGATACCAAGGCGACCCAGGCCGTCGCCATATCCGCGGCAACCTTTCACTGGGGACTCTCACCGTGGGCGTTCTACGGAACCGTGGGTCTGGGCCTCGCTTTTTTCTCCTACAACAGGGGACTGCCACTTACGGTCCGCTCGGCGTTCTACCCTCTTCTCGGAGAACGCGTGTGGGGCTGGAGCGGGCACATTATAGATGTGCTTGCCATATTCGCCACGCTGTTCGGTCTTGCCACGTCGCTCGGCCTCGGAGCCAAGCAGGCCGTGGCCGGTTTTGACTACCTTTTCGGAATTCCGGCGACGGATATGACTTACATCGTGTTCATAGCCCTGACCACTTTCCTGGCCACCATCTCGGTGCTAAGCGGGCTCAACGTGGGAATCAGGCGCCTGAGTCAGGTCACCGTTGCACTTGCACTGCTTGTGTTGGTGTTCGTTTTCTTCTCCGGACCGACGCAGTACATACTGACCAGCTTCTTCGCGGGACTTGGGGACTATTTCGTAAAGGCCGTACCCCTTAGCAACTGGGTAGGGAGGGAGGATACGGGCTTTCTGCACGGCTGGACGACCTTTTACTGGGCCTGGTGGATTTCGTGGACGCCGTTTGTAGGGATGTTCATCGCCCGCATCTCAAGGGGCAGAACCGTACGCGAATTCCTTGTCTGGGTCTTGGTTCTTCCGACCCTTTTCTGCCTGCTGTGGATGAGCGTTTTCGGCGGCACGGCCATCCACCAGCTTCTCTTCGACGGTTACACGGGCGTTACGGAGATAATCACCCAGTGGAGACCGGAACTCGCGCTTTTCAAGATGCTAGAGCAGCTTCCCATGACGCAGATCATCTCTTTTGTAAGCGTCGTTCTTCTCGTGATCTTCTTTATCACTTCATCGGATTCGGCTTCGCTTGTAATCGATATCACATCCGCCGGAGGAAAGCTTGACGCTCCCGCCTCGCAGCGGGTGTTCTGGTGCACCCTTGAGGGCGGGGTCGCCATCGCCCTGCTTCTCGGAGGAGGCCTTAAATCCCTGCAGGCCGCCTCGCTCATAGCCGGGCTTCCGTTCTCAATACTGCTCATTCTGATGACTGTAAGCATATGGAAGGGGCTTAAGAGCGAGACCCGCTGACGCTGACGCGGACAGAGAAAGCTTTGTAAGTGCGAACACGGTAGCTTAAACTCTTTTCATAAAATGAAACGAGAAAAAGAGCCGGCGCGCGGGCAGAAAATTCACAAGGGACGTCCCTATCTGCGCGGGCGGGAAAATATCAGGATACTAAGGCTTGATTTTCATGCCCCGTCATTCGTTATTTCCTCTTTTGTAATCATTTTCTTCATCGTGGCGGGGGCGGTCTTTCAGGAGAAAACGGCAGAGGTCTTCGCGGAAGCCCGCAATCTGGTCGTAACCCTCTTTCACTGGTGGTTCATGACCTCCGCCAACATCATACTGCTTTTCTGCCTGCTGGTGATGGTCTCCCCGCTTGCCAAGGTGCGTCTGGGCGGAGCGGGTGCGAAGCCGGATTACTCCTACGCAAGCTGGTTCGCGATCCTGTTCGCGGCTTCGGTAAGCGCCGGATTCGTTTTTTTTGGCGTGGTGGAACCCGTGCATCACTTTCAGAGCCCGCCGCTCGGCATTGATCCTTCCGACACCGAGAGCGCCTTTGCCATTGCCGTCGCGGGATCTGTTTTTCACTGGGGACTCCACGGATGGGCTATATTCGCCGTCGCGGGCCTGTCAATGGCTCTTTTCTCCCAGAACATGGGCATGCCGTTTTCCCTGCGTTCGGTGTTTTATCCCGTTCTGGGCAACCGCGTGTGGGGCTGGACCGGGCACCTGATTGAAACGCTGGTGGTATTCTCCACCCTGTTCGGCCTTGCAGTATCCATAGGTTTCGGAACCGAGCAGATAACAGGCGGTATTGACTACCTGTTCGGAATTCCCCCCTCCGATCTCTCCAAGATAATACTGATCGTTCTTGTAATGCTGACTGCCATGGCGGCACTGCTGACCGGGATAAATACCGGAATCGGCCTCCTAAGCCGCATGAACATAATTCTCGCGGTGTCGCTGATGCTGTTTGCCATCTCGGCCGGACCGACGCTTGACATTCTCCGCCATTGTCTGGTCTCGACCGCAAGCTATGTGGCCAACATAGTGCCCCTCAGCCTCTGGACGGGACGCGAAGACGTGGACTTCATACACGACTGGACAGTTTTCTACTGGGCCTGGTGGTTCTGCTACGCGCCGTTTGTCGGAATGTTCATCGCGCGCATTTCAAGGGGCAGAACCGTGCGCGAGTTCCTTTTCTTCGTGCTTGTACTGCCTACAGTTTTCTGCGTACTCTGGATGAACGCCCTGGGAGGCAGCGCGGTTTTTCAGTTTCTCTTCGACGGCTACGCGGGAGTGATTGAAACGGTCGACGCAGGACGTCCTGAACTCGCTTTGTTCAAACTGCTGGAAACGCTTCCGCTTACAAAGCTGTTCAGCGTTCTTAGCGTATTGCTGCTGTTTTTTTTCCTCGTCGTCTCTCTTGACTCGGGGTCTCTGGCCGTTGACTCCATAACGGCCGGAGGCAAAATGGACACGCCGGTGCCGCAACGTGAATTCTGGTGCTTTATAGCGGGAGTGGTGCCTGCGGTGCTTATGATCGCGGGCGGGCTCAGATCGTTTCAGGCCGCGGTTGTCGTCGCAAGCTTCCCGCTTACCATTTTGTTCATCGTTATGCTTTTCGGTATCTGGGCGGGACTTCGCCGTGAGTTGCGCCACCCACATCATCCGAAACAGCCATCCCGCAAAGACGCCAAGTGAGGAAGTACTCACAATCGCCCCACCCTCATGAAACAGAGGGAACAGGAAAGGTCGCCGAAACCTTGTCGACAAGCAGCCCTGAAGGGTGGTTCTGTATAGCGCGAAAAACCCGTTTTCCACATCAGTCTACCTGCGGTAAAGAGAAATCCTTTGGTCTTCCAGTTCCTGTTTTTGTAAGAAAAATACTATAAATTTCTAACAAAAACTCAGTATGAAAAAATCAGAATGACTGTTCAGACAATTTACAGTTTTAGAAAAATACTGTAAATTTCTAACAGATTTTAAACTAGCAGAAGTCGAAGGAGTGTCGCCAAGTGTCCAGCATAGCTGACCAGATAGTGAAGAGGTTGTCAGAACAGAAAACAGGATGGGTATGTACGCCGAAGGATTTTCTGGATTTGGGCAACCGTGCGGCTGTTGATCAGGCATTGTATCGTCTGGTCAAGGCGGGACAGTTGCGCCGGGTTGGGCGCGGCCTTTACGATGTGCCGAGAACAAGCAAGCTGCTCAAGCGGTTAGCGCCTGCTGACCTCTATTCCGCAGTTGCGGCAGTCACAAGACGAGACGATGCCAAGATTATGCGGAGCGGATCAGTGTACGCAAACCTCCTCGGTCTTACTAACCAAGTACCCGCAAAGGTTGTCTACGATACGGACGGCACATCCAGAACATTAACCATCGCCGGATTCTCTGTGTACTTTCGCCACGCACCCCCAAGTGTCATGCGCTGGGCAGGAAAACCTGGAGCCCGAGTCGTTCAGGCACTCAGGTGGCTCGGCCCTTATGCCAGCAAAGACCCCGATGTAGTTCCGATTCTAAAACGGGTCCTTCCTGACTACGTCAAGCTTGATCTCTCACAAGGTATCCGCTACATGCCCGGTTGGATGCGACCGATTGTACATGACGTCACGAACAACAAGGCGGTTGGATCATGAACGGTGCCTTCAAATCATTTCTGTCCACCCCTGAACAAGACAGAGCAGCTTTGTTCGTGGATACAGCACAACGCCTCGGAACGTTGCCCGAATATGCGGAGAAAGACTTCTGGGTCTGCCTAGTTCTCGACGCGCTTTACAACGGCCTTCCCGAGGAACATCCGAAACTTCTCTTCAAGGGCGGAACTTCTCTTTCAAAGACTTTCGGCCTCGTACAGCGATTCTCAGAAGACGTAGACATAGTCGTCTATCGCAAAGATCTGGGGTTTGAGGGGGAGCGGGATCCAACCGTCGCGGAAAACAAAAAACGAAAAAAACTCTTTGAAGAACTCAGGTCGGTATGTAGTGCCTATATTCTTGAAGATATGAAAAAAGACCTTACGATACTGGTTGATGAGGTAGCGCGAGGATGTCGAGTCTTCCCTGATCCGAACGACCAGGACGGTTAAACTTTATTAGTCGGATATCCTTCAATATATACAACGGGAGAAAACAACTACGTGGTGCCTCAAGTGAAAATCGAAGCTGGAGCAAGATCGGCACTGGACCCTAATCTTGCCTGTTCCATAACTCCGTACATTGCCGATGAACTGCCCGACTGGTCACTTGAGGTGAAAAACATAACGGTTATAGCGCCCGAGCGGACTTATCTCGACAAGCTTCTTATTCTCCATGGCGTGCACTGCGGCTATCGTGACGCTGGACGACTTCCGAGAGAAAAACAGCGTATTTCACGCCATTACTACGATGCGGCGATGATCACGGCGACAGATGTCGGCAGATCCGCACTGTCCGATACAAAGCTGCTGGATGAAGTTCGAGCACATAATACGCTGGCCTTCCGGCAAGCATGGAAAAAACTCGAAGAGGCCGTACCCGGATCTCTCAGGTTGCTTCCGCAGGAAGAACCGCGAGCCGTGATTGAGCGGGATTATGAACAAATGCAGGAAATGCTTTTCGGAAACGCGCCAGATTTCGGGTGGATAATGGAGCAGCTCGAATATGCCGAATCCACGATCAACAAGGCCTGATCCAGCACCTTTTACGCCAGAATGTAATCCCCGCCGAAAAGGCTCGATATGCAGCGAGTCAAGGTTCCCGCGCACATAAAAAAATTGAAATGCCCGTCCGTTGTGTTTTATTAATCCCTGTCAACTTCCATTTTACGGATCTCGAAAACACATGAAGAAAAACCAGTTCTACGTAACAACTCCGATTTACTACGTAAACGACGTGCCCCACATCGGCCACGCCTACACGACCATAGCGGCCGACACGATCGCTAGGTACAAGGCGGCTTCGGGACATGAAGTCTACTTTCTCACGGGAACCGACGAGCACGGAAGAAAAATAGAGCAGACCGCAGAGACAAACGGGGAAGCTCCCATAGAGCTTGCAGACAGGGTGGTAGTCAAGTTCCAGGATCTCTGGAAACTCCTCGGCATCTCGAACACCGACTTCATAAGAACCACGGAGCCGCGCCACCGCGAGGCCGTATCCGAAATATGGAAACTGGTTGAGAAAAGCGGCGACATATACCTTGACGAGTACGAGGGCTGGTACGACGTGAGAAACGAGGCCTTCATAACCGAAACCCAGCTTGAAGAAATAATGAAGCTTCCTGAAGAAAGCCGTCCCCGACTGGAGAAAATAAAGGAGCAAAGCTACTTCTTCAGGCTCTCTCGTTACCAGGAGCCTCTTCTTCGCCATTACAGAGAACATCCCGAGTTCGTAAAACCCGGCTACAGAAGAAACGAAGTCGTAAGTTTTGTGGAGGGAGGTCTCAGAGACCTGAGCGTAAGCAGGACGAATTTCTCGTGGGGAATCCCCGTTCCCGGCCCGGAAGGACACGTGGTCTACGTCTGGTTCGACGCCCTCACCAATTATCTTACGTCGCTTGGGTTCCCTAGGGAAACCGGTGATTTCAAGAGATTCTGGCCCGCGGACATTCACCTCGTGGGAAAAGACATACTCAGATTCCACGCCGTCTACTGGCCCGCTTTTTTGATGTCGGCGGGACTTCCGCTTCCGAGAACCGTGTTCGCCCACGGATGGTGGACAGTCGAGGGGGAGAAGATGTCAAAATCCCTTGGAAACGTGGTTGATCCCTACAAGGTGGTGGAGGAGTTCGGTTCCGAGATATTCCGCTATTTTCTGCTCCGCGAGATACCTTTCGGGCAGGACGGGGATTACTCGAAAAGATCGCTCGTAAACAGGGTGAACGGAGAACTCGTAAACGGACTCGGAAACCTCGTGAGCCGCTCTCTGGGAATGATCGAGAGATACCTTGGAGGGATCGTTCCTGAGCCGGCGGAATTCACGGAAAGAGAGAAGGAGATAGAGGATTCCTGCCGCGAGACTGGCCGGCTGGTGCGCTCGGACCTTGAGGATCTCGCGTTTAACAGGGCGCTGTCGCGAATATGGGAATTCATAGGGCTTGTAAACAGGTACGTGGACAGCGAGGCCCCGTGGAAACTCGCGAAGCAGGAGGGGAAGGAAAAAAAGCTTGAAACGGTCCTCTGGACGCTTGCAGAGAGCATAAGGGTGATTTCCATTCTTATCTATCCGTTTCTTCCGGAAACCTCGCTGGACATCAGGGGGAAAATAGGGCTGCCCGCGGATGCAGGTGTCGAGAATGCTGAGTGGGGACATACGAAACCGGGAACGTCCGTTGTGAAGGGAGAGAATCTTTTCTCGAGGATAAAGGAAGAAGAGAACTGATAATCGGAAGAATTGCAGAAAGTCTTTTGAAGTGACCCCGGAATCCCCGGACTCGCTCAGGCCGGGCAGACCCGATTCAAGACCGGAGGACTTAATTCAGTCTCTGCAAACCCTGTCCAGTTGTTCAATGAATCGGGCTTTGCGCTTGTGTTTTTCCCGAAGAGAATCAAGGCGGCTTGAGTGCGCATCCAAAGCGCCATCTTCTTCAGCAATCACACGCATATCGGAAATCAGGGCCGCGGCACGTTCATAAGCTGAAACATCCCGCCTGCTTATCTCTTTTTCGATATCGCCCCACACCTTTTCTCTACCACGCAGTCTCAGGCAACCAAGATGCTCTCTGCGTTTTTTCTCCTCGCGACGCTCAGACTCAAGCCGCCGCTCTTCACGCTTCCTGGCCTCGGCTTCTTCGCGAGCCTTTCTTACATCGCTCGCGCGAGCGCGCAACTCGGATACCGTACGAAGACCCGTCCGGGCATCTGAATCTTCAGACGGAGACAAGACCCTCTCGGCCCTGTTCTTCACCTCGGCGGCCACGCGAAGATCTCCCTGAACCAGCCTGTAAAGCCAGGAGATCTTCTCCTCATCCGCCACGGTACCAAGAGCCGCGCGGAATGTTTCGGGGGAAAGCTCCGGGGTCTCGGAAACAACACCTGACTCCGAAGCTGCCTGCAGCAAATCAGGGTCAATGCGGAAAAAACCGGCGAAGGCTTCAAGACCGCCGTTCATCTTGCCAATGCCGGGAAGCGGCTCCATCTTATCACCAGAAACAGTTCCCCACTGAACACCAATAAGCCACGCGAGATACAGAACCCGTAAGTCGCCCGAGAGCAGGTCGGCCCTGAGCGACGCCATGGAGGCAAGCCAGCCCGAACCGTCATCCCACTCATAGGAATCCTCCGGCATTTCCCCGATATCGAAGTCAAAAACCGTACTGTCTCCCAAGTCATATATGGACACTTCGTCAATGCCGGGCAAAAAATCCTTAAACCTGTCACGGTCAACGAATTTTTTCGGCAGCTTGATCATAAAACGGCGCGAGCCCCAGTTGGCGAGGTAGAGATGCAGATCAAACCAGCGCTTCATCATGCCCGCCGGGTCGGCTTTCAGGTCACCCCATTCGTAGTGGTTGGTAAAGCTTGTTGCCGTAATCTGCGCGCGACTTGAGATTCCCCGCAGCTGCGCCCTGTCCTCCTTGCTCAATGCTTGGTCTACAGCCTGAAACTCGTAGTACTGGTATTCGCTCATATTAGATACGCCTCGGTCCGGTTTTTCCTTCTGTGTTCGGCACCTTCACACCACAGCCGGGAATCGGCAGAGCATGCGCTCATAAGAAAATTCCGAAAAGATACAACGCTTCGGGAAGCACAGTTTCTCCCCACGCAGAAAGAATGTAATCGGGAAAGCAGAATTATCAATATGGAACGCTATTGATAATCACTGATCAGGACTGGACTCAGCCAGCGACGGTTAAGACGTAAAGACCATCTGAAAGTTTTATGAACAGGCTAAGGCAAGGTAGAATACAGAGGAAAAGCGGTCTTTGCGCTTGTTATCCGGAATATCACGGCAACCATGGAATGAAACAGAAAAAATCACCCGGCAAGAAAACGGCACCGGAAGCAAACGGCGCCACAGTAGGGTATGAGGCAAAACTCTGGGGCATGGCCAACGCGCTTCGGGGAAGCATGGACGCGGCCGAATACAAGCATGTCGTTCTGGGACTCATATTTCTCAAGTACATATCCGACGCGTTTGAGGAAAAACGTCGTGAGCTTGAAACGCAGGTATCTAAGGGGTCGGACCCGGATGACCCGGATGAATATCGTGCGGAAAACATATTCTGGGTGCCTACCGAAGCGCGCTGGCAGGACATAAAGGCGCAGGCAAGGCAGTCCACCATAGGAAAACTCGTCGACGACGCCATGGCGGGAATCGAGCGGGAAAACAGGGAACTTAAAGGTGTTCTGCCGAAAGACTACGCCCGCGCTGCACTGGACAAGCAAAGGCTCGGCCAGGTAATTGACCTTGTAAGCAACATAAAAGTCGGCAACCGGGACGCGCGGTCAAAGGATGTCCTGGGAAGGGTCTACGAATACTTTCTCTCGCAGTTCGCAAACGCCGAAGGCAAGAAGGGAGGCGAGTTCTACACCCCGCGCTGCGTTGTGAAGCTGCTGGTGGAGATGCTTGAACCCTACAAGGGGCGGGTTTATGACCCGTGCTGCGGCTCTTCTGGCATGTTCGTGCAATCCATCGAATTCGTTACAGCGCACGCGGGAAGTGGTGGCAGGGGAAAGTCAAAACTTCCAAAAGGCGTCAAACCCAATATCTCAATCTATGGGCAGGAATCAAACTACACGACCTGGCGGCTTGCTAAAATGAATTTGGCCATTCGCGGAATTGAAGCTCAGATTGCCCACGGCGACACTTTTCACAATGACCGACACCCCGATCTCAGGGCCGACTTCATTCTCGCCAATCCACCTTTTAACGTAAGTGACTGGGGCGGAGAGAGACTGAGGGAGGATAAGCGCTGGAAATACGGCGTTCCGCCCGAGGGAAACGCTAATTTCGCGTGGGTGCAGCACATAGTGCACCACCTCGCACCCGGCGGGACGGCGGGTTTCGTTCTTGCAAACGGTTCCATGTCTTCTTCCTATAGCGGCGAGAGAGAAATCAGAAAAAACCTTGTAGAAACTGGAATCGTCGACTGCGTGGTAGCTCTTCCGGGGCAGCTTTTCTATTCGACGCAGATTCCCGCGTGCCTCTGGTTTCTCTCCCGTGAGAAAAAAGAGGGGATTCTTTTCATTGACGCGCGAGGACTCGGACGCATGGTGGACCGCACACACCGGGAGCTGACCGATGAGGAAATCAGCCGCGTAGCCGTAGCGTATCGCGCGTGGAGAGGCAAGAAGAACTCCGGAGAGTACAAGGATGTCCCGGGGCTTTGCAAAAGCGCAACCTTAGACCAGGTGCGCCGCCACGGCTATGTTCTTACGCCGGGACGTTACGTGGAGGCGGAAGCGGATGAAGACGACGGCGAACCCTTTGAAGACAAGATGAAGCGGCTTACTCTCAAACTCCGTGAGCAGCGTGAAGAGGCAGCCAGACTTGACGCGGCCATAGCCTCCAATCTTAAAAAGCTGGGATATGATCTCTGATGACCTAAACTTCATGTCTTGTTTGTCGTGAGGAGAAAATAATAGAATGAAACTTGATGTCGAAACACTTGAAAGCGCGGTGGAGGAAATGGGAGATTTTCTGGAGAAATTCAGAGACTACGAAGCCTCCGACGACATTTTGCTTTTCAGAATTCTCCAGGCGGGTGTCATTAAAGCGTTTGAATTCACCTATGAATTGTCTGTCCGCTTCATTCGGCGGCAATTGTCCCAGACATCTTTTAACCCAGTCAACGTAGACGCCATGGATTTCCGCAGCATGATACGGGTTGCGGCAGATGCGGGACTGATCGCCGAACCCAGACGCTGGTTTGAGTACAGAAAGAAGCGAAACATCACCAGTCATACCTATGACAGGCATAAGGCTGAGGAAGTTCTTTCGATTGTGGATGATTTTCTGGAAGATGCCCGTTTCCTGCTTGCCGAACTTGTAAGGAGAAATACTCCCTGAACGCACGTATTGACATCTCGCCGGACGATTTTGAGATTGTCCGACAAATTCTCACTGAGCATGTCCCTGAACTTGAAGTCCGGGCTTTCGGATCCCGTGTTACGTGGACGGCACGGGAATACTCGGACCTTGATCTGGTGTTAATGACGGCTGAGCCGCTGGATATTATACGCATGGGTGACCTGCTGGAAGCGTTTGTACAGTCCGACCTTCCCTTCCGGGTGGATATCGTGGACTGGGCTTTAACTTCTGAGAGTTTTCGGAACATAATTGAAGGGGGATGTATTGTTGTTCAGAAAGGAAAAAAGCTCGATACGGACAACAAATGGCCAACAATGAGCTTAGGTGATTGTATAGTAATAAATGACTCCACATATTCCCCGAAAGAAGCTTGGCCTTTTATTAATTATCTTGACACTGGCAATATCACAGAAAATAGAATTTCTAAAATCCAAAACCTGATAACTGGAAGGGATAAGATACCGAGCAGGGCGCGCCGAAAAGTTTGCCTAGGTGATATTGTATATTCAACAGTTCGCCCAAACCAAAAGCACTTCGGGTTGCTTAAAAATATTCCAGAAAACTTTCTAGTTTCAACCGGCTTTTCCGTGATAAGAGCAAAGAGTAGTTACGCTCATACAAGCTTCATCTACTGGTTTCTAGCACAAGATCACATCGTTGAGTATCTTCAAACAATAGCAGAACATAGTACCTCGGCATATCCATCCATAAGACCAACCGACATTGAGTGTTTGAAATTCAAATTGCCTCCTCTCCCAGAACAACGCGCCATTTCCCATACCCTAGATGCCCTAGATGACAAGATAGAATTAAACAGGCGGATGAGCGAAACGCTGGAGGAGATAGCCCAAGCACTGTTCAAATCATGGTTTGTTGATTTCGACCCGGTACGGGCAAAAATGGAAGGCCGCTGGCGCCGTGGCGAGTCGCTCCCTGGTTTGCCAGCAGACTTGTGGGAACTTTTCCCTGAGCAGGTTGTTAACTCCAAACTAGGTCAAGTGCCAGATGGATGGAAAATTGCAACACTTAATGATGTTACTGAGCAACCCCGTAAGCCAGAGAATCCTATACATTCACCAGATACACTATTTAGTCATTTCAGTATACCGGCCTTCGATAATGGGCAAACTCCAAAACCAGAATATGGAAAGGACATCAAAAGCACAAAGCTGAAAGTGTTTCCAGAAACTGTGCTTCTTTCTAGGCTTAACCCGGAAATTGAACGTGTTTGGTTAGTGGACGTAAACATAGAGGAAAAATCTGTATGTTCAACTGAATTCTTAATTCTTCGTTCCCGTTTACCATTTACACAAAGCTACACCTACTGTCTTCTACGTTCCTATTTGCTTCAAAGGAGAATAAAAGCCCTTATAACAGGTACATCAAAGAGTCATCAGCGAGTTCATGCAGATGCTGTTTTATCTTTAGGTGTGATATCACCTCCTCAACCTGTTGTTGAAGCATTTGACTTAATTGCTACTAAATTACTAAACAGGGTTCTCCAGTGCCGCAGAGAAATAAAAGCTGCCAGCGCTCTACGCGATACCCTGTTACCCAAGTTGATTTCAGGGGAATTGCGAGTGACTTAACCTGTTGCGACGGGGACAAGAAAGGTACTTGTCATTTGGCATTCACCTTCAGCCAGAATATGCAAACGGGTTGCACAATTCCTCCTTTAGAATTAATCGTGCATTTTGCACTTGCTTTTCCGTGCCGATTTAGTATATTATCGTTCCATGATAAGCCATAATCATTTCGCAAATGAGCTTCTTCGTATCATTGAAGGGGCTTTACGTCTCGATATCGACAAGGTCAGGAATTATACCAATTTCTTGGCCGACAATCTTGAAAAGGAAGGGGAAGAGATATTGGCCAAGCGTTTGCGAAAACTGCTTGAAAAATCTGACCACCAGATTCGTCCAACTGACGCTGAATTCACAAACTTTCTTCCTGTAGACAGCGAAAGCCGGTTTCACTTGATTGAACTTGTTGATTGCCCAAAAGAACCTCCGCTTATACTGACAGATGAACAGTGGGAAACTGTGCATGAATTTATCAGCGTAGCAAAGAGTCACGAGCAAACTGACAATCAAAGTCACGACACTTCTCTCAGCCTTGTCGTGCACGGTCCTCCGGGAACTGGCAAAAACCGACTCATCCGGCACTTGGCGCGAGAACTCGGCCTTAATCTCTACGTAGCACGCCTTGACGGTCTGATTTCCTCTTATCTCGGGAGTACAGCGAAGAATATACGTGCTCTTTTTGAATTCGCAGCTAAGCGTCCCTGCGTGCTGTTTCTGGACGAGTTTGATGCAATTGCGAAGTTAAGAGGAGATTCCCAAGAACTTGGCGAGTTGAAACGAGTCGTAAACAGCTTTATTCAGAACCTCGATACTATCGGACGACAATCGATAGTTGTGGCGGCCACAAATCATGAAGAACTTCTGGATGCGGCAATCTGGAGGCGGTTTAGCTACCGCATGGAACTGGCCCTTCCGGATGAGCAGATGCGGCGCAGCATGTGGGTTAATTTCAGCCGAGCTATTGAATTCAAAAAACGCGAACTGGAACTGCTTGTTGATTTGTCAGACGGATTCTCAGGTTCCGATATTCACGAAGTGTGTGCTCGGTTAAACAGGTACAAGGCAAGTTTCGGCAAGTCTCCAAGCTTCACAAGGGTCTTTTTAATTATACAGAACATGTCGATAGGAGGAACAGCTGAGGACCAGATTGTGTCGAAGACACGTGGGGTCGGGTTCGAAGAAGCAGCTTATATGCTTAGAAAAAGAAATCCGCGACTGTACAGCCTCTCGGCATTAGCGCATATCCTAGGTGTTTCAAAGTCAATGGTGCATCGCTGGATATTAAAAAGAAGAGATTAGAAATGAATGAAAAACTGCTACCCATAAAACTCATTATGCCCAAGCAGGGAAGTGAACGACGCGTGTCGGGGGGTGGTGCCCATCAAAAGCCATTTTGTACGGTCGATTCCGCCTACAGGAAGCGATTGTCAAAT
>JAPOYE010000003.1:0-6987 GCA_026706695.1 Candidatus Dadabacteria bacterium
CCCCCCCCAGTACCTTTCTAAAAGCTTGAATTAAGCAAAGAAGTTAAATCAAGTTTAATTAAATTCACGGGACGCTCGATCGTGAGTTGCCTCCTCCCCCCAGCGCCTGAGAGCGCCTTCATTGGGGACATGCACCCCGGTCGAGCGCCGTGATAAATGCCCAGTAGGAAGTTAGTGCCAAAGAGCACCTGTACTGGATCAGGCATCCATCACGGCTGACCCGATTAAAACACACAGGAGGTATTCTATCATGAACAATGATAAACCAATATTTTTTGCCGGTATCGACTGGGGCTTCTCCTCTCATCAGGTATGCCTCACAGATCACAACGGCTCCGTTCTGGGAGAACAAACTTTCAAACACGGAGGCGGAGGCCTCTCGGAGATGGCCCGCTGGTTGACCAAACTCTCGGATTCCGACCCACAGAATATCGCAGTCGCTATTGAGGTTACAAGGGGACCTGTCGTTGAAAGCCTGCTTGAGCAAAACTTCGAGGTGCACTCCGTAAACCCCAAGCAGCTTGACCGCTTCAGGGACCGCTTCTCTCCCTCCGGAGCCAAAGACGACCGCAGAGATGCCCGAGTGCTTGCCTCGGCATTGCGTACAGACCGCCGCCACTTCCGCCGTCTTGAGCCTCAGAACCCCGATATAGCCGTACTTCGGGAACTGACGCGCACGAGAGAGGAACTCATGTCTGAACGCAACCGCATGACAAACCGCCTGCGTCAGCTGCTTTGGAGCTACTACCCTCAGTTCAATGACCTTATAGACACTCTTCGCCCCTGGCTCCTTGAACTGTGGGAACTTGTTCCTACGCCCGCCGCGGCAAGGAAAACCAGACCATCCACTGTTCACAAGCTTCTGAAGCGTCACAGGGTAAGGCGCGTTGACTCAAAGGGAGTTCTGGACATCCTGCGCCAGGAGGGAATAAGCATTCAGCAGCCAATAGAAAAAAGTCGCGTCACTCGTATAAAAGCCACCGTCGAACGCATGAAGATCATAGACAGACAGATCAAGCGGACAGAAGCTCTTATCGATGAAACCATTGACGCTTTGGCCGCGAGGGAAAGCACAGAGAATGGAGCAGTGGGAGATATTGAGATACTGCGCTCCATCCCGGGGGTTGGCAGAGTTGTGCTCTCAACACTGCTTGCCGAGTCTTACGACCTTATACGCCGCCGTGATTACAAGGCGCTTCGATGTCTCGTCGGAGTCGCACCGGTAACCAGACAGTCGGGTAAAAGCAAGTATGTCATGCGACGCAGGGCAGCTTCCCGCAGACTTGCCGAGGCGCTTTACCACTGGGCAGCAGTAGCAGTGCTGCACGACCCTGTAAGCAAGGCCAGATACGCTTCATTGCGAGCTAGAGGACTGCGCCACTCCAGATCTCTTCGCACAGTAGGCGATCGTCTGCTATCTGTAGCCTGCGCCATGCTGAAAAAAGGAGAACCGTTCGACAAGGAGTTTAAGAAACCTCTGCCGGAGGCTGCGTAACTAAACTGAAATCAGATCGTAAAAAACAAGGAGGAATTAAAAAAAACGAACTCGGCCTAAATATAAATTTTTTGCTTGATAAAGGGTAGGAAGTCCCTGCTCACAAAGACGCCGACTCGTTTCTAAGTTCTGTCCTTACCAACAGACCCGATTGATATTATAAATTCAGAAAGGCTCTCAACAGTCTCAAGAACCCCGAGGTTGACTTCGGATTCGTCAATGGAAACTCCTAGTTCCTCTTCAAGCTCCATAATGAACTCAAGGGTTGACACAGAATCAACGCCGACTCCGAGTTCAATCAGCGACTGCTCGGCCGATATATCCTGAGGCTCAATGTCAAGATTGAACTTGCCGATGACAAGCCGCCTTATTTTCTCTCCCAGAATTTCTTTCCGCGCACTCACTTAAGTCTCTCCCTCAATACCTTGCCCGCAGGGCTTCTCGGAAGCGTATCCACAAACTCGATCCTCGTGGGAATCTTGTAGTCGGAAATTTTTCCCCTGCAGAAGCTGACAACTTCCCGCCTCGTGAGTCCGTCCGCGACGATAAAGGCCTTTACCTCTTCCCTGCCCCCGGCTCCAAGGGTTCCTATCACCGCAGCTTCCGTTATTTTCCCGTGAGTCACAAGCAGGTTCTCAACTTCAAACGGGTCAACCTTGTTCCCAGAGATGTTGATGAAAAGCTTCTTTCTTCCGCGAATGAAAAGATACCCGTCGCCGTCGAACATTCCGAGGTCCCCGGTGTGGTAAAAACCGTCGACAAAAACCCTCTCGGTCTCTTCCGGAAAATCAACATAGCCGTCTGTCATGGAAGGGCTCCTTATTATTATCTCGCCGATCTGCCCGACCGGAAGTTCGCCCCCGGTTTCCGAGACCACCCTTATAACGACGTTTTCAACCGGTACTCCGACTGAAAGACGCTTCTCCTCTATGTTCTCCGCGATATTAATTGCCATCACCCCGGTCTCGGAGGAACCGTAGAGCTGGCGGGGATAGACGCCGAAAGCCCGGTGGAAGGAAAAAAAGGTTTCCTCGGACAGGGGGGCCCCGGCGGAAATAACGTGCTTTAGCCTCGAGAAATCATAATCCCCACGGCTCGCGCTTCGAGCGAGGGTCTCTAGCATGAACGGGACGGCGGGAAAGATCGTTATCTGTTCTTCTTCAAGCACGCCGAGAACCTCTTTTCTGGTAAACCTCGGAAGGAAATAGCAGCACGCCCCGACGCTTACGGCGCTTACGAAGTTCCCAAGGCCATAGGTATGCGATATCGGAATCGAAAAAAGAATCCTGTCCCCGCTATCCCAGTTTATGGTGGCCGTATGATTCCGGGCAAGGGCGATCATGTTGGCGTGACTTCTCGCAACGCATTTGGGCTTTCCAGTTGAGCCAGTGGAAAAAAGGTAGATGGCTTTCTCCGAAGGACGGTTTCCGGGCGGACCCGCGGGAGCATCGCCAAGAAAATTGTCCCGGGTCACGCAAACGGTGGTTATGCCTCCGGAAACGGCGTTCACGGTATGCGCAAGAGATTCGTCCGTAATGATCAGGGCCGGCTTCGAGAACTCAAGGCAGTGTCTTATCTCCTCGGTTCCGGAGGTGCTGTCGATCGGAACGCAGGCGATTTCGAGTCTCGCTATCGAGAAAACGGATACGGCAAGGGAAAGCGAGTTGGGAAGAAAAACGCACACCTTATCCCCCCGTGACACCCCCAGGTTGGAAAGAAACGAGGAAAAGCCGTCAACAAAGCCGCAGAGCTGCGCGTAGCTGTAGATTTCTCCTTGATACCAGACGGCCGCTCCCCGGGGATTTCGCTCCAGGTTTGAATAAAGTATTTCGCAGTAGTTTCTCATCGCCCCGTCACGGGAAAAGGGGAACTTGTCCGAGTCCAGTGTCCTCGGGAAATCCAAAGACTATATTCATGTTCTGAACGGCCTGGCCCGCGGCTCCCTTCATGAGATTGTCAAGAACCGAGACGATGACAAAATGCCCTTCCCGCTCGCAGAAACCCAAAGAGATACAGTTGGAACCGGAAACAGACGCCATTCCGGGCGGCTCGTCGCAGACCCGGACGAAAGCATCATCTCCGTAGAACCCGGCGTAAAGTTCCCTTACCTCATCGGGGGAGATCTCCGAGCGGAGCCTGAGATACGAAGTGGCCATTATCCCCCTTTTAACCGGAATACGTGTATTGAAGAAAAGCAGTTTCTTCTTCACGCCGCAGAAATCGTAGAGCACGCGAAGAATCTCATGTTTCTGGTCATCCCCTCCAGCCCCGCGGGCGGATACGTCCTCCTTTACCTCGGTGTAGTGACTCTCGGGTTTCGGCGCTCGTCCCGAAGTCGAAAAAGAAGACTTTATGTCCACTATAATGTCGTTTTCCACTTCATACTCTTTAAGAAAAGGCACCACGGCGAGTGAAACGCAGGTAGAGTAGCAACCCGCGTTAGCAATCAACGGGGCGTTTTTTATCCTCTCGCGGTTAAGTTCGCTAAGTCCGTAGACCGCTTGAGAGAGAAGTTCGGGAAAGCGCGGCGCTACGCCGTGAGCCAGGGAGTAGTCGGCAGGGTCAGAGAATCTTAAATCGGAACTGAGATCGATCACCCTTACGCCCTTCTCAAGGAACTTCCGCACGAAAACAGAAGAGGTTCCCCCGGGAAGACAGGAGAACAGAAGATCGAGAGGTTCTGAGTCAGGAATTTTCGATACGGGGCTTAGGATAAGATCCGAGTAGCCCAAAAGATGCGGAAACGCCTCATCCGCCTTCCTGCCCGAGAACTTCTCAGACGTAAGCACCCGCAGGTCAATGTTAGGGTGGCGCGCCAGAAGGGAAAGAAGCTGCTGGCCGACATAACCCGTAACTCCCAGAATTGCCGTTTTGAGTTTCATCTTCTCTTGGGAAACCAAGCTGTTCGTCGCAAATCCACCTTGATTAATATGGGACTTGCTATCATTAATATAGCTTTAAAAGCGGAAGGGAAAAACCGGGTTCAGCGGAAAAAAGAGGCTGGCTTCTGTACTCAGGTCTTCTGAGCGGTCGCGGTTCTAAATACCCTGTCGATCCACTGCTCTATGTTCTTGCGCGAGGTTTTTCCTATAAGTTCCCTCACTTCTTGCATGGGAATCACGGCCTTGGCGTAGGATCTGTGTCCTCCGGCGCTTCCTATTTCGTCAAAAAGCTCGAAAAGCAGCCGCCCGGCGCTCTTGACGGACCCGCTGTTTCTTACGGACATAACCACATGGGAACCGGAAACAATCCCGAAGGCAACGGACCATTTAACCCCTTCCACCTTCATCCCCATGTCAGCCACCTGGGCAATAAGATGTTCCTTTTCTATCCTTCCTAGGTTCATGAAAATTATTCCGTCATTTATCCAGTGTCTTGAGAGCGCCTGGCCGTAGTGCTTGATCTCTTCTGAGTACAGGTTTTTGGACTCTATTTTCCTGAGCAAAGCCAAGTCAGCCTGACTGTAGAGGTATGTAAACGCTTCAAGGTCGTCAAGATCCGCACCCCTGTTGAGAATCATGGTGTCGGTTTTTATGCCGTAGAGAAGCGCGGCCGAGAGTTTCGCGGAAATCTCAACCTGTGCGGCCCTGAGGAGCCGGGTCATGATCGTCGCGGTAGCTCCTTCCTCGGAACTTATCTCTGTGAATTTTGCATCGCACTCGGGGGTTATCGGATGATGGTCGATCACCGAATCGATATCTGTAATCTCGCCTCTGAAATAAGAAGGCTGCACATCGACAAGCGCTATGGAATCGAAATTTTTTATGTCATCCTGGGAAATCACCTGCAAGTCTATGTCCATAAGCTCCACCATGGCCACGTTCTCGGGTCTTGAAATTTTCTCCCCGAGGTAGCCTATGGTCGCCGTTTTCCTGTTCCTTCTGAGAAGAGTCCGAAGGGCCATGGCGCTTGCGATCGCGTCCGGGTCGGGCTGGTTATGAACGAGTATGAGAAGCTTTTGCGCGTCGCGGTGAACCTCTCTTATCAGTCTTACGGAGATATCGGACCTCGCGAGCTTCTCCTCAAAGGATATCTGGCTGTCGGCGACTTCGTCGAACCTTACGTATCTAGCTGTATAGCCACTCTTGCGCCGCCTACCGTCGGCGGAAACAACTATCGGGCTCGTGGTATAACTGCGAGCAAGGGATGCCAGAAACTCCTTGGTTGCAAATTCGTTGTTTACGACTATAAGCGTAAAGTTTCCCTTCTGTTTGAACGCGTCATCAGGAGAATCAAGTTCTGTTACCTGACCCCTGTTCTTAAAAAGGCTCATCAGGAGAATGTCAAATTCTCCGATGAACATATATCGCTTTTCCCCGTTCGTGCTCATCGTATCTGGAATTCAGAACATCTATCTGTAGCAGGCGGCGCTAAGTTCCTCCGTGAAGCTTAAAATCCTACCCAGCATTTCCTGCCTTTCCTCTTCACCGCTCTCGATTATTCTCACAAGGGCGCTCCCCACGATAACAGCATCGGAAAAAGAGGCTATCGCGGCAGCCTGGCGTGCGGAGGACACCCCGAAACCTACCCCGACAGGAAGCTCAGAGCGGCGCTTTATTCTTTCCACCAGATCCTCGAGATCGTAGTCCATGTCAGGACGCGCTCCCGTGACCCCGGTAACCGAAACCACGTAGATAAAACCCGAGGCGTTTTGCGACACCATCTCTATCCTTTCTTCGGTACTCGTAGGAGCAAGCAAAAAGATGCGGTCAAGCCCCTCTTGCTCGACATGGACGCTCAGTTCCCCGGCTTCCTCGGGCGGAAGATCGACGACCAGAACTCCGTCCGCTCCCGCCTCGCGCGCGTCGCGCGCGAATCGCTCGGTACCATAGGAGAAAAAGGGGTTGTAGTAGCCGAAAAGTATCACGGGAATATCCGAGCGGGACCTTATCCTTTTAACAAGCGAAAGCACGTCGGAGAGGGATGTTGAGTTAGCAAGAGCCCGTTCCGAAGCAGCCTGGATCACCGGCCCGTCCGCCATGGGGTCCGAGAAGGGTATGCCGATTTCCACCATGTCGACACCGCTTGCCTCTAGGTGGTCAATGATCTGCTCGGTCAAGTCGATATCGGGATCCCCGGCGGTAACATAGCAGATTAAAGCCGCTTTGTTTTTCTCCCGAAGTTCGCGGAATTTTTCCTTTATCCTTCCCATGTGCTTTTATAAGAAACCGGCAGTCTGGAAACGCAGAAATCGCAAGCAAACAGAATAAAAAACGAACCTCCAACCTTCGCAAGCTTTATATACGCGCGTATGGTTATTGTCAAGCGGGTTGCGGGGAAGAAAAACTGGTCCGCGCCTCTTCATATAAGAGAGGAAGCGGTATGTATATCCTTATCCCCCCTGCCGGAGAGACAGATAACTATAATCTGCTCGGGGGACATGGACGGAGCGATTTTACGCACGTGGGCTATTGCATGGGCAGTCTCAAGCGCGGGTATTATTCCCTCTACTTCCGAGAGATAGGAAAACGCCGAGAGCGCTTCTTCGTCCG
>JAPOYE010000003.1:7752-22042 GCA_026706695.1 Candidatus Dadabacteria bacterium
TCTTGGCGCCGCCGAGACTCTCCGTCATCGCGCGGGCGTAATAAAGCGGGGTGGGCCTCCCCGCGTACTGCTTGAGGTAGTAATCGATCTCTTCGTGAAAAGTCTCGTCAGCCGCGGCCTCTTCGTAGGCCCTCTGAAGCTCGATCAGAGCGGGCATAAGGGTTTCTGAGACGTAACGACCTCCGAAGTCTCCGAAATGACCTCCCGTGTCAGGATAGCTGTATCTCCGGTTAGTCTTGCCCATAACCCACGGCCTCCATAAACCGCTTAAGCTTAAGATGATCTTTTATGCCCGGGGAGCTTTCAACCCCGGAACTCACGTCGACGGCGTAGGGATTCACCGCCTGTATGGCCTCGCGCACGTTGCCCGAGTTAAGTCCTCCGGAAAGTATAACGAATTTACCCTCAAGTTTCCGGCGGGAAAGAACGTCCCACGAAAAATTCTCTCCCGTGCCTCCGTAGGCATCCGGCGAGTAGGCATCGAAAAGAAATGCGTCCGTATCGTAGAGTTCCACTGCGCTAAGACTTCCCGTATTCTTAACCCTTATCGCCTTTATGTACTTCTCTCCGAACGCGGTGCAGAACTCCGGGGTCTCATCCCCGTGGAGCTGATAGACATCAAAACCCGCGATGTCTTTTGCTCCCCGCAGGTAATCCGCCTCGGCGTTTACAAAAACCCCCACCTTGGTTACAAATGGGGGAATCTGTCTTATTATTTCTCCTGCCTCTTCGGGCCTGATGAATCTCGGGCTTTTTTCGTAGAAAACGAAACCGAGAGCCGAAGCTCCCAGCCCCACCGCGCAGAGCGCGTCCTCCGAGTTGGTTATTCCGCACACCTTTACTCTAGTCATTTGCGGTTAATCCTAACCGATGAGGCAGAATTAATTAATCGTATCCGAATGAGAATAAAAAAGCCCCTCGCGCCGCATCCGACGCAAGGAGCTTTGGTCTAACAGATTAAAAGGAAAGAAAAAAATTGTTCCTTAGCGCAGGGTCCTAAAAATAGGCCTGAATCTGAGCTCTTACCATCGACTCATCAGACTCTACGCCATCGAGGTCCTCTTCCCTCTGGAATGTGTAGTCAAGCTGCATTTTCCACTTGTGATTGCCGCTTAGGTAGTAGCTAAGTCCCTGGGTGAACGTCCATACGTTGTCAAGCTCTTCTGCTTTGAACGCGTTTGGATCATTATCATAAACAACCATGGCATACCTGGAAGCAACCTCGATTTTCTTCGGAATCAGGAAGAAACCGCCCTGGACCCTGAAACCGTAGTCATAGCCTGTTTCCACACCCGCATCGTCGGGATTCAACCATCTTCCGATATACTCACCGGTAAGATTAAATCTCGGGTCTCTGTAGTTCGCGTCGAAGGTGATTGAAGTCATCCTGCCGTCTTCGAGTCCCGCATTCTTAATTGCCTTATTACCGGAATCACCACCTTCCTCAACGTCTACGCCCGCAACAGCGGCTCCAATTGTAATCGTGGGTCTCTTGGCGAAATTTTCTTTCACGCTCTTCGCCTTTCCGCCGAGAAGGGCCGCCTGAATTCTACCAGCCCAGAGCATTCCCGTATCTCCCGTGTCATTTTTCACGTTCGCACCTTCTCCCTGGAAAACGCCGAGATCATAGCGGAGCATTCCGCCACCGAGAAGACCGTAAACGCCTACACCGATATCCCTGTCATACTGAAAGTTGTCATTTATGATAGAGCGGCCGACGAGCGGAAGGGCGGAAGAGGATGTGAGCGCCTCCCTGTTGAACGCAATCTTGTACTGACCTGCGACCGGAACAAAAGCTCTGTTCTTGGCAAACGAAAGCTTCATATCCTTGAGTTCTCCACCTCCTGAGAAATCGTACTGAATCTTATATTTCATCCACGGGGCAAAAGCGTTACCGTCCCAAGTCACTCTGAGTCTTCTTACCCTGAAACCGAGGCTTTCATTGTCCTCTCCGTCAGGGTTTATGTAGTTAGCCAGGAACTGGCTGCGGAGCCTCATCCTGAGCTTGTAGTTGCTGTCCGCGGTCTGGAAAGTAAGACCCGTGCCTTTTTTGGTCTTGATTTTTATCTTGTTGTACCAAGCCTTGGTGTCCTTGCCCTCGTACATCTTCATGTTCATCTGCTGGCTCTGTTCCTCGAGCCTTTCTATCTGCTTCTTAAGTTCCTCGATCTGTTCCCTGATGCTCTGGTCGCCGTCGGCCTGGGCGGGAAGCGACATAAAGGAAAGCAACGTCAAAAAAGACACGGCTAAAACTCTCATCCCATATCCTCCTTGGTGTGGTTATTGTTCTGCTCTTAACAGCTCTGGGCTAATGATATGTTTAAATGGTTAATTCAGAATAAATAAGCCGTTAATTCTACGTTAAGAGTCCGCGCCACGCAATTGATGTACACTTTCGTATTCTGTAAATTATCAGGGAAAGCATATGGAAAAGCTCATAGCAGTGGTAGATGACGAAAAAGACATACTCAACCTGATAACTCACCATCTAAAGCGCGAGGGATACCGGGTAAAGCCCTTTCAGAGCGGAAAGGACTTTCTGCTCTACATAAATTCCGTTCCGCCCGATCTGGTGCTGCTTGACATCATGCTGCCCGGCATGGACGGCCTTGAGCTCTGCAGGATCCTAAAAAGCAAACCCCAAACGCACTCAATACCCATAATCATGATCACCGCGAAATCCACCGAGGCCGATATCGTCGTGGGCCTCGAACTCGGCGCTGATGACTATATAGTCAAGCCTTTCCGGATTCGTGAACTTGTCGCCAGAGTGAAAAGCATCTTGAGAAGATACGCGATGAAAAATCCCGGGGACGAAACACTTCGGATCGGCCCCCTTAGCATAAACCCCCCAAGCTACGAGGTCTCGGTCGATTCACAGAAAATCGACCTAACCACCACGGAGTTCAAAATACTTGAGGTCCTCGCAGAAGCGGAAGGAAAGGTGTTCACCCGTGATCAATTGCTTAAAAGAAAAACCCTCTGGGGGGACGAACGGGTGGTTTTTGACAGAACGATAGACGTTCACATAAAAAACCTGAGAGAAAAACTGGGTTCCGCCGGCAAGATGATAAAGACCGTGAGAGGAATCGGTTACAAGCTAGAAGAGATCCAAACGGTTTGAAGATATTCAGAAAACATTTCCTTTACCTGCTCTGCCTGGCCGCCGCCGCGGCTCTGCTCGCCATGCTGCTTCCCCCCGGACGCGGAGCTTTGGGTTACGTAGTGTGCGTAGCCGCGTTTACGGCATTCGGATTCGTGCTGTTGTGGATAGTCGAAAGAGACATCCTGAAGGACTTCTCAAGAATATCGAAGGCACTTGAGCTTCTGCCGGAGAAGCAGAAGAAAGCCCGCAAAACAGGCCGCAAGGTAAGCGATTTCGACACGGGGGTATCGATCTCCATAAGCGAACTCTCGGAGAGAATCTCCCTTCAGATGCAGTCAACCGAGAGGGAGGGGAACCAGCTTAAAAGTATAATCGAGTCCATGAAGGAAGGAGTCATAGTGATATCCAGAGAGGAGGATCTGTTGCTCGTAAACGACGCTGCGAAAGAAATGTTCGCAATAGACGACGCGGCAATTGGCCACCCTTACATGGAAACCATACGAAACCCCGATCTCCAGAGGCTTATCTCCCGCATGAAGCAGAAGAAAAAATCGGCCACCCAAGAAATCTCCGTACTTTACCCCCAGGAAAGATCGTATCTCGTAAGCGTCCGCGTAAGTCCACGCTACAGGGAAATCGTGGTTGTCATTTTTGACATAACGGAATTTAAGAAGCTTGAGAGGATAAAGGCCGATTTTGTAGCGAACGTTTCCCATGAACTCAGAACCCCGCTTACGTCCATAAAGGGATACATCGAAACCCTTCTTGACAGAAGCTATGACACGGATGAGGAGAAAAAGCATTTTCTCGAGATAATGGAGGAAAACACCGACAGGCTTATAGCAATAGCTTCCGATCTTCTGGTGCTCTCGGAACTTGAAAGCGGGGAAGCCGACCCTCAGGATTCAAGGAAAGCAGACGAAGAGATTGACATCAGGGAAACGATCCTCCGCTCCGTGGGTTCTCTTGACTCGCTTTTTTCGAAAAAAGGAGTCAATCTCTCTCTTGAAATTGAGGACGGCTTGCCTCCCTACAGGGCAAACAGGTTCCTCGTGGAACGCATGCTCATTAATCTCGTTGAGAACTCGGCCAAGTACACCCCGGAAAACGGCTCTGTTGCGGTCCGCGCCTCGGCCCTAAACGGCACCTTGCGCATAGAGATTGAAGATAACGGGATCGGAATCCCCCCGGAGCATCAAGAAAGAATATTCGAGAGGTTCTACAGAGTGGATAAGAACCGCTCGAGGGACATAGGCGGAACGGGACTCGGACTCAGCATAGTGAAGCACATAGTCATACAGCACGGGGGAACCATAGATGTGAGAAGCGCGGAAGGTGAGGGAAGCACGTTCACCATCGAGCTTCCGCGACCTGATAAGTAAGCGCGGCGGTCAGTTCATCTCCGAAGTGTGCTGATGCTTAAGCATCTCTCCGGTGGCTATGTAGTAGGCGTTCTCGGCTATGTTGGTCGCAAGATCCGCCACCCTTTCGAGATGCCTCGCAACGTAAATGTAGCGAAGCGCCCGGTTAAGCGTTGAGGGATCCGATATCACAAAGGTTATAAGCTCCCTTACTATCTGGGGTTCGTAGTTATCGACTTCGTCGTCTTTGCGACAGACCTCAACGGCGAGTCGTTCATCACTTCTTATAAACGCGTCCAAGGCCTCGCGGAGCATCTCCATCGCCTTGTCGGCCATCTTGGGAATGTCAATAAGCGGCTTTATAGGCGGGTAGTCGGCCATGAAAAGAGCCATTCTCGAGATACTCGAGGCATGGTCCCCTATCCTTTCAAGATCGTTGTTGACCTTCATTATCATGGTAACGGTCCGCAAATCTGTGGCCTCCGGCTGGTAAAGAGCCAGTATCTTGATGCAAAGGTTGTCTATCTCGATCTCCATCGAGTTTACCTGGTCGTCCGTGCTGATAACCTCCTGAGCAAGAATCATGTTGCCTTCGCGAAGGGCCTTTATGCTCTTGGCAATCATGGTTTCGACAAGGGATGCCATCTCAAGCAGTTTCTTATTAAGAAGCACGAGTTCCCCTTGGTACTTTATCATCTGTAATTGCTCCTTCGGAGATCCCTAGCCAAACTTGCCCGAGACGTAGTCTTCAGTGTGTTTTTTGGCAGGGTTAAGGAATATCTTCTCCGTGGTGTCAAACTCCACTATGTCTCCTATGTACATAAAGGCCGTGTAATCCGAGACCCGGGCGGCCTGCTGCATATTGTGGGTCACGATCACTATGGTAAACTTGCTTTTAAGTTCCGTAACAAGATCCTCTATCTTGGCCGTAGCTATGGGATCAAGCGCGGAGCAGGGCTCATCCATCAAAAGCACATCCGGTTCAACCGCTATTGCCCTCGCGATGCAGAGTCTTTGCTGCTGACCTCCCGAAAGACCCATGGCGCTGTCATTAAGCCTGTCGTTTACCTCTTCCCAGAGGGCGGCGCGCTTGAGGTTCTTCTCCACGATATCGTCAAGAACAGATTTCTTCTTGATCCCCGCTATCCTGGCCCCGTAGGCGACGTTCTCGTAGATCGATTTGGGAAACGGGTTTGATTTCTGAAATACCATACCGACTCTTTTTCTAAGATCGGTGATGTCGACATCGGAATCGAATATGCTTTTGCCGTTAATCGATATGTCCCCTTCGGTCCTGCAGTCATCAATGAGATCGTTTAAGCGGTTAAAACAGCGAAGCAGCGTGGATTTACCGCAGCCCGAAGGACCTATAAACGCCGTGACCTGTTTTCTCGGGACATTCATGTTGATGTCCCGAAGAGCCTGCTTCGCGCCGTAAAAAAGGCTCAAGCTTTCGACCTCGGCCAAGGGATCGGGAACGGGCTTTGCCTTCTTCGGTTTCTTGGCCTTGGGAGCCGGGGAAACGCCGTTTGTATCCGGGGTTTTGAACTCCTGTTTTTCCATCGGTTTTCCAGACAGCATTAATCTTCCTCCACTACTTATACCCTATTAAACTACACCGCGGAAGTCGCGTATTTTTTCCTTAGCCTGTTTCTTATTATTATCGCCGCTATGTTAAGCACAACTACTATCAGTATGAGCAGAAACGCGGTCATGAACACCATGGGTTTTGCCGCCTCGGCGTTTGGAGACTGAAAGCCGAGATCGTATATGTGGAACCCGAGATGCATGAACTTTCTCTCGAGGTGAAGGAAGGGGAAGTTCCCGTCTATGGGAAGATCAGGCGCAAGCTTCACAACCCCCGTTATCATGAGCGGCGCCACCTCTCCGGTGGCCCGGGCGACCGCCAGAATAAGGCCCGTAAGTATGGCCGGAAGCGCGCTCGGGATAACCACCTTCCAGGTGGTCTCGAACTTCGTTGCCCCGAGCGCAAGCGATCCCTCCCTTATGTTTCTCGGAACTGCAGCGAGTCCCTCTTCGGTCGCGACTATTACCACCGGAACAGTGAGAAGAGCGAGGGTAAGCGATGCCCACAGTATTCCTCCCGTGCCGAAAGTCGGGCTTGGGAGAGCCTCCTTGAAAAACACGGAGTCAATTATGCCACCTACGCCGTAGAGAAAGAATCCCACTCCGAAAACTCCGAACACTATCGAGGGGACCCCGGCCAGGTTGTTAACGCATATCCGAACAATTCTCACCATCACTCCCTGTCTGGCGTACTCCCGGAGATAAAGCGCCGCTATGACTCCGAAAGGCATGACCACTATGCTCATGATAAACACCATGAGCACCGTACCGAATATCGCGGGGAAGATTCCGCCCTCGGTGTTCGCCTCTCTCGGATCATCGGAGACAAATCCCCAGAATCTCTTGACGTAAAAACCGGCTTTTTCCGCAAATCCCATGTCGTTTGGACGAAAGGCAAGCACGATCTTTCCGAGCGGAATCACCTTCTCGTCTCCCCCGGCGGAGATCATCACCGCCTCGTTTCTGTTAAGCTCCGAGTAGAGCGCTTCGAGTTTCGCCTCGCTTTCCTTGTAGCGCTCTTCGTATTCTTTTATTCTCAGGCGATGCTCGGCCTCCTTAACAGGATCGTCTTCGCCGCGCATCGCAAGGCCACGGAGCTTAAGACGCCGTTTTTCAATCCCGTAGTTTATGTCTCCTATCTCGCCCTTTTCTATCTTAAGTATCTCGGCGTGTATTTCGTTTGAGTCGCGTATGAGATCCCGAAGCACGGAGAAAGCCTCAGGGTCCCCGCCCGGGATCACCACCCCGTTCTTCCTTATCTCCTTTAGGTAGCCGTGGTAATTACCCCACTCGTGCCGTTCCAAAATCACGGCGTCGCGAGGATAGTCGCGCGACGCTATGTCCGCCTCGTTTATCCATTTGAAGTCAAGACCGTAGAGGTCCCTGTTTCCCATCTTGAGCTTAACCCGGGACTCAGAACCTCTTACTCCGTCGCTATCCCGCACGGACTCCTTGGCTCGAAACTGCCCTAGGTAGACAGAGCTGTCTCTAAGCGTGTAGCACCCGATGTCCGCCGGCCACATAGAGCCCAGACCCTTTGCGGCTATGAGAAACAGAAGTCCTCCTATCATCACGAGCGTGATCATGAGGGCAAGGCCCGATATCCAAATGTAGGCGTCGCCTGCTTTCCAGAGTTTAGGCATCGGATTGAGCGTATTTCCTCCTCAGTCTCTGGCTTAGAATCTCCGCCAGAGTGTTAAGCAGAAAGGTGACCGCAAACAGCAGGACCGCCGTCAGGAAAAGGACCCTGTAGAGGGTTCCCCCGTGCGGGGCTTCGGGAAGCTCGACCGCGATGTTGGCCGAAAGAGCCCGGAAGCCGTTAAAAAAGCTCCAGTCCATGACCGGGGTGTTGCCCGTGGCCATGAGCACGATCATCGTCTCTCCCACGGCCCTTCCGAAACCTATCATGATGGCCGAGAATATGCCGGCGCTCGCCGAGGGCAGAACTATTCTTGTAGCCGTCTGCCACCTGTTGGCCCCGAGGGCCAGAGATCCCGCAGAAAGAGTCCTTGGAACACTCGAGAGCGCATCTTCAGAGATTGTGAATATGATGGGAATCACCGTAAAGCCCATCGCGAATCCCACGACCAGCATGTTTCTCTGATCGTAGCGAAGATCGAACATTCTGAAAAACCAGTCCCTAAAGTCCCCGGCGAAAACGAGGCTCTCAAGCGGACTGTTAAGCCACAGGGAAAGCGCAGCGGCAATCCCTATCACTCCCACGAGCGTGAAAAGCTCGGTTCCCACCCGGAATCTCCCCGAAAGCGAGACCGGAAAACGGTGCCACAGGAAAAGCACAAGAAGGGTAAGCGCGATCACAATAAACGGCATCACCAGGATCGCGACAAAGGCCTTTTCAAGCAGCGGCGCAAGCCAGAGACCCGCCAGAAATCCGAGCACAACGCTTGGAAGTGCCGCCATTACCTCTATCACGGGCTTTACCACGTTTCTTATGGAGGGATGAAGAAACTGTGAAACGCATATTGCCGCCAGGATCGCAAGTGGAATCGAAAGTATCATCGTGTATATAGCGCCCTTCAGGGTTCCGTAGGCAAGCGGCGTCAGGCTGAATTTAGGTTCAAACTCGTCCGTCCCCCCCGTTGACTGCCACACATACCGGGGTCTGTCGTAGCCCTCGTACCATATTTTTCCGAAAAGGGAGCGGAAATTCGTCTCGGGGTGCGGATTATCAAGATAGTAGCTTGAAAGCGCCATGTCGGAATCCACGGCCACCACCCCGTCCGCCTTGGGAGAAAAGCTAAGCCCCGTGTAAGGCTTTCCCCGGCCCGGAAAATCGAGCTGCTTCGTGGCGGAAGTGGCTTGGTAAAGGAATATGTTTCCCGAGGTGTCGGAAGCGAGAAAGCCCCTTCCCCTCTGCGACGCGGAGAACTTGTTTACCGCACCTGGAAGCGGGGGCAGAACATGTATCTTAGCAAGCTTGCTTCCCTCGCCGTCGTCCGCAGTCTCAAACCACACACTCACGTTTCCCGCGGAGTCACCGACAATGAGGGAACGGTGACCTAGAAGGAACCCTATTTTAGTAACTGCCACCCCGGGACCCGCAGTAGCCACAAGCGTGGATTTGAGTTCCGGAGAAGAGGGGTCTGAAAGCGACCAGTGATAAAGTTTCCCGTTCTTCGTTGAGACGTAGAGGTTCTGGGTTTCGGAATCGACCTGCACTCCGGTGACCGTGGCTCCTTTAAGCTCCGCGGTAAGATCGGTCGTGAAGATTTCAGTTTCACCCTCTCCCAGAAACCCTTCCTCCTCGACTTCCGAGTAGGTTATGAGGCGCCCTGAGGCCGTGTAGGCTGCGACTACTGGAGTCCCGGTCTCGGGCGAACTCTGATAGGCAAAAATTTCTATCGGTTCTTGCGTTACGCGAAGGGCTTCTCCCTCCGTCACTTTTGATACTACGGTTCTTTCTGTCCCTTCACGGAACTCGACCCTGAAGGTTACATCGAAAGGCTTTACGTAACCTTCCCGGTCGGCAAGCGCGTAGGAAGTATTGCTTATGGCATTATAAAAAGAGGTATAGCCGGCTGTCTTGTGAGAAATGGTGTGGGTCTTAAGAGGCTTGGGTTCTTCTTCCAGAGTGAAGAAGCGTACAGACCCTAAGGAGTCCACCGTGAAAAACTGCTCCCTATACTCATCCACCCCTATGTCGAAAATACGCACTTGCCCGGCAGCCGTCCCGGAAACAAAACGATCTTTTATCTCCGAGACGCTCTCAAGCTTTTTTCCGGGACTTTTCCACAGAGGTACGGTCTCGATCCCTATGAAAAAAAGTATCGCTATGATACAGAAAATGATTCCCGCGCCGCCGACAAACACCACGTGCCTTGCCAGCCTGTCGTAGAGTTTTCTTCTCCGTATCTGCTTTTGCTTGGAACCTTCTTCGATTCCAAGCTCGTCAGTTCTATCGCTTGACAATGAAATTACCTTGCACCCGGGACATCAGGTGCGAAAAAGACGGCTTAAAGTCCGACCTCCCCGGGGTAAACGGCCAAACGCAGGCGGATCTGAAACACTTGCGGATCCGTCCGCCTAAGAAGCCGTAAATAGTGTACTTAGTTCGCACCTATAAGGTCTCTTAACTCGGAAACTTTCCCGGCGGTCAAGGGAAGATAGCCGTCTTTTATTACTATTTCCTGTCCCTCCTGGCTCAGAACGTATTTCAAAAACTCAAGGCGGAGCGGATCAAGCGCTTCGTTCGGCTTTTTATTCACGTAAAGATAAAGATACCTTCCAAGCGGATACTTCTTGCCGACAACATTCTCGAAGCTGGGTCCGAAACAGCCTTTCTCGGCGGTCTTGGCAAGCTCGATTGCCTTCACTCCGGAAGTTTTGTATCCGATGCCACTGTAGCCGATTCCCTGAAGATCCTCGGTAATTCCCTGCACGACAGCGGAGGATCCTGGCTGCTCCTTGACAGTGTCCTTGTAGTCGCCCTTGCAAAGCGCCTTCTTTTTGAAGTAACCGTAGGTTCCCGAAGCCGAATTTCGCCCATAGACGCTTATCGGCTTGCCGGCCCAATCCCCTCCGAGCCCTGCCGCCCCCCAGATGGAGATATCGGAACCGCCGCCGCACTTTCTGTTCTTTGAGAAAATGGCGTCTACCTGCTTTATCGAAAGACACCCGATCGGGTTATCCTTGTTGACGTAAACCGCAAGAGCGTCAATTGACGTCGGAACCGCAGTCGGTTTGTAGCCGGTTTCCTTTTCGAAGGCGTCGATCTCTTTTGATTTCATCATTCTCGACATGGGTCCGAACTGGGAAGTCCCTGCTATGAGAGCCGGGGGGGCAGTGCTTGAACCCTTGCCCTCTATCTGGCATCTAACGTTGGGGTAGAATTTTGAAAATCCCTCGCACCAGAACGTCATAAGATTGTTCATTGTGTCGGAACCCACGCTGTCTATGTTTCCCGAAACACCTGTCGCCTTCGTATAGGAAGGTATGGCCGGGTTGACTTTGACCGTCTGGGCCACTGCGACAGTGCCGAAGGCAAGTACGCAAACGATCGCAAAAAGCATAAAACACGATGTAACACTGAAATTCTTCATTACGAGAATCCTTCTTAAGATGGTGGAAAACAAACCAAGCAAGTCGGATTAATTAAAACCCGGAAAAGTTAAGCGGGTGTTAAGAAGCAATTAAAAAAAGATGAACAAAAAAGAATGTGGAAAAAACTGGTAAAACTTCGGAGAAAAAGCCTCTCTCCTGTGCTAGCGTCCGGTTCCCTCGGCGATTACGATGCGGCTGTTGGGAGCCTTCTGGCTTGCCTCGTAGTATTCGAGCGCCTCGGGCATCCACTTGCGGATGTTTTTTATCCTAGTCCTGTAACCGGGGTGGGTGGAGAGAAACTCGGGCGGAGCGCCTCGTCCCGCAGCCCCCATCCTCTCCCAGAAGGGGATGGCCTCGCGGGGATCATAGCCCGCCTTTGCCATGTATATGAGGCCTATCCTGTCGGCCTCTGATTCCTGCTTTCTTGAAAACGGCAGAGCGACCGCGAGCGTTGTCCCCACCCCGTAGGCTGCAAGAACCCTGCTTGTGGTTTTTTTGTCCTTTTTCTTCATGGCTGACGCGAGCGCCGCGGAGCCCATTTCGAGCAGAATTCCGAGAGTAAGCCTCTCCCCTCCGTGGCGCGCCGTCGCATGGGCAACCTCGTGGGCCATCACGGTAGCGAGCCCCGCCTCGGTTTTGGCAACGGGCATCATCCCGGTGTAAACCCCGATTTTCCCCCCGGGAAGCGCAAAGGCGTTCACCAGCTTGTCGTTATCGAAAACGGTGTATCGCCACCTGAGGTTGGGGGTGTGGGAAACCGCGGCTATACGCTGTCCGACTCTCCTCACGACCCCGTTGTAGTGCGCATCACGCGAGATCTTCTCGGTCTCAAGCAGGTTCACGTACGCGCTTGCGCCAAGCTGCATTTCGAAGGCCTGGGGGAGCAGTATAAACTGCGTCCTGTTGGTAATCGGAACTCTGGCGCACGCAACGAGGAGGAGCAGAAAAAGCAGAACTCCGGCCGGAAAAAGACTTCTCCTTTTAAATATCGACCTCAATTTCCGTTAATTCTCAGGGCCCCTAAGCCTGCGGGCCCTGAGTCAAGCAAAAAGCCTAACTTTCTATGCTAATGGAATCAGGAAAGATCCGCTTCCCTCATCCTTTTCATTCCCTCGTCTATATCGTCGTCAGAACACGCGTAGGTGACCCTCACGTAGCCCTCCCCCTGGCTTCCGAATGCCGTGCCGGCCACCACGGCGACCGCCGCACGCTCAACCAGCCTGTCGGTGAACTCCTGGGAGGTAAGCCCCGTTCCCGAGATGTCGGCAAAGGCGTAGAACGCTCCGTCGGGGGTATCGCAGGTTATGCCGTCGACGCTGTTTAGCCCGGCGACCATACGGTCCCTTTTCTGCTCAAGCAGAACCAGCTTGTTCTCCACCCAGTCCTGCGGCCCGGTTAGAGCCGCGTGCGCTGCCTTCTGTATAAACGCCGCCACGTTTGTGATTGAGTCCTGAAGGAATATCGAGAGCTTCTCGATAACCGGCCTAGGAGCCACTGTCCAGCCTATTCTCCACCCTGTCATCGCCCATGTCTTTGAGAACGTGTCTATGCAGATCACCCTGTCGCGTATGCTCTCTATCGATGAGATCGAGAGATGCGGCTTTCCGAAGGTTACCTGGGAGAATATCTCGTCCGATATGATCATCACCTGGGGATGGCGCTCAAGCATGTCGGCTATCTCCTGGGGGTTCTCCACTAGGTGGCCGTTCGGCCTCTGGGGAGTGTTTATGATCACGAGCTTCGTTTTCGGGGTGATGAGTTCTTCCAGCTTCTCGACGTCGAACTGCCAGTCGGGCTTTGTAAGCGGAGTGTGCTTTATCACCGCGTTTGCGTACTTGGCCCATACCTCATCGGGGGGATATCCCGGGTTCGGGAATATCACCTCGTCCCCGTCCTCAAGAAAGGTAAGAAGGTTCATCGTAAGGGAGTGCTTCGCTCCCGCCGTCACTATGACCTCGTCGGGCTCCGTGGGTCTTCCACGCTCACCCATCTTCTCTGCTATGGCCTCCCGAAGCTCGGGAAGTCCCGGCCCTGGGTCGTACCTTACGTAACCGTCTCTAAGCGCCTGCTCCGTAGCGTCAAGAACATGCTCCGGCGTATCGAAATCGGGTCCCTGATAATCACCCTTTTCAAAGTGAATGATCTTTTTCCCCGTTTTCCTCTCAAGTTCCCTAGCGACCCTCATGCTCGCCCACTGCTTGGGTGGAACAAAGTGCGAGGTGCGCGAACTGTATCCATATGATGACATAACTCCTCTCCTCCTTAAGTTTTTTTCAAAAAGCTAAGAGTCCTTGTTTATCAGCAGTCCGGAAGCAAGCTGCGAGAAAACCGCGTCGGCCACCTCTCCCGCATCCATCGAGAAATCGTGGTGAACCATTACCGCACCCACGGCCCCGTAGAGCATGAGGGCGCGAAGCCTCGGATTCTGCCTCACGAAGCTTCCTTCGTCTATGCCTTTTTCTATTATTTTTTCGTAGAGCCTCACCCGCCGCGTTCTCCACTTCTCGGTAAGCTCAAAGTGTTCCTTAAGAAGATGCGTCTCGTCGCGGCTCAGTATGCGAAGAACCTTCAGGTTCTGTCTGTAGAAAGTGAATATGGTCGTAAGCAGCTTGCGGAGCTTCAGGGGGGCTGGGTCCGAATTCTCCACTTCCTCATGCAGAAGCGCCTCTATGGCTTCGAAGCTTCCCTTAAGGATTTCGAGGTAGAGATTCTCCTTGGAAGAGAAGTAGTTGTAGAGGGTCCCCTTCGATACGCCCATCTCCTCGGCTATCTCTTCCATGGTGACCTCGTGGTAGCCCTTCTCGGAGAAAAGGTCGGTCGCAGCTCTCAATATCTCATCGCGACGCCTGAACTTGCGGGACGTCTGTGTGCTCTGCGTACTTCTCTCGGGAACGCTGTTAGCCTGAACCATACTCCTCACCCACTGACTGACTCGTCAGTCAGATTAACAAGTCCTTAAAAAATTGTCAAGAAGAAATTTAAGCTTGTTGAAATCAGGGTGCGGCCGTCCCACAGCAGATGAAATCCCCCGAGGAGACCAAAATCTTTAAATTCGCGGAAATTTCCTTACCATATATCTTCAATATGAGAAGGATAATGCTGGTCATTTTCGTGCTCGGGGTGATTCTCGCGGCGGGGGTTTCCCTCTCGGAGAACGTGTCGAGGCATGACGCCG
>JAPOYE010000004.1 GCA_026706695.1 Candidatus Dadabacteria bacterium
TCCTGTGAAAATCGATGATTCAATCTTGTTCGTCCAATCTTCATGTATTGCTGACAAGGAAAAAAACGCAACCAGCAAGGCACTTGAAGCATGTTGGCATAGGGATTCCTTATCCCCGAAAAAACCGCCGCTAGTCCCGCTTTCCGCGGAAAATCCACCTGAACGGCTGCTTCGCGAGGAACAAAATAACCTGTAGGTTGAATAATACCCCCGCAAAACTAAGAAGGTCGGAGGGCTTCATGTATATCTGCGAATCCCAGACTCCCATCTGCCCGCTTATTACGATAAAATCACCCTCCACGGATGATTCCGTCACCGTTATCTCAAAATCCCCCGCTGGACTGGTTACTTTCATCAAAGTTCTCCCGTGACCGATTAAAAACTTCCTAGTTTATTATATCACCCGGAAACAGAGAGTGCATCCCTCATCACCTCAACCGGGGCATTTTCGCCCGTCCAGATCTCAAAAGCGTCAACTCCCTGGTAAAGGAGCATGCCGAGCCCGGATTCCGCCTTGAGCCCAAGAGCCTTGGAGTCCCTTACAAGCGGAGTGACGGCAGGCTTGTAGACAAGGTCGTAGACCACACAGTTCTCATCGAGCAGGTCAAGCGGAAGACGAAGAGGTTCGATATCACCCATTCCCGCAGAAGAGCAGTTAATCACGATGTCTGTCTGCTCCATCATCTGCGCCACCCGCGCTGCGTCCTCAAGCGGGGCCGCGGAAAATCCGACGTCTCCAAAACGCGGAGAGAATTCCTCGGAAAGCTCTTGTGCCTTAAAATAGGTCCTGTTTGCAATTGCAATACTTCGGGCGCCGCCTGTACACATCGCCACTATTACCGCTCTTGAGGCTCCGCCGGCTCCCACGATAAGAATATTCTTGTCCTGCGGGACGAACTCGAGTTCAGAATGAAGAGCTCTCAGCACTCCAGAAACGTCCGTGTTGTAACCCTTGAGCCTACCGTCTTCGTTAACTATGGTGTTTACCGCTCCGACCATGGAGGCCTCAGGAGCAATCTCGTCCAGACCCGCCATAACGGACTGCTTATGCGGGATGGTGACGTTAACTCCACAAAGACCGAGGTTTCTTATCGAATTTACGGCCTTGTCTATGTTCCGGGGGTCCACGTCAAAAGCCAGATAAACGCAGTCAAGCCCTAGATGCTCGAACGCCGCGTTATGCATGGCGGGAGACAGACTCTGGGACACCGGATGACCGAAGATGCCGTATATCCGCGTTGTGGCTTTTATTTCCAAATCCGCTCGTCCTTAGGGTAATCGCAAAGAATTTCCCGTACCGAAGCGACATCGTGTTCGATCTGCGCTACAAGCTCATCCACGCTCGCAAAACGCTTCTCATCCCTCAGTCTCTCGACGAAATTCACCCTGACTTTCTTTCCATAAAGATCGTCATTGAAATCAAAAATGTGGGTCTCGACCGTAAGCTTACTCTCCTCAAACGTCGGGCGTATCCCTATGTTGGTGATACTTTCGTGGAAGCCGTCGGGAAGCCTGATGTAGGTGGCATAAACCCCCGGCTTGGGAAGAATCTCCCATTCGGTATCAAGGTTAACCGTAGGAAAACCCAGTTTTCTGCCTCTTCTCTCACCTTCCACTACGACGCCCTCTATGTAGTAATCGTAACCGAAAAACCGGTTCGCCTCGCTGATTTCCCCGCCTTTTACAAGGTTCCTTATAGCGCTGCTGCTTACCACCTGATCATCTACCCGAGCCACTTCTGCAACTACCGTGTTAAAGCCATAGGTTTCTCCCATGGAACGGAGGAGATCGACATTCCCCTTTCTTTTGTGTCCGAAAGAAAATCCCGGACCCACTACTATGTCCTTTATCCTGAGACGCTCAAGGAGGATGTCTTTTATGAAATTCTCCGCGCTTACCTTTGAGAGCTCGCAGGTGAAGTTAAGACAGATAACCGCATCAATCCCAGTAGCCTCAAGCATCTCGAACCTCCACCCTAACGGAAAGATGAGAGAAAGCTCCTTTCTGCCGAGAACTTTCTGCGGATGGGGATTGAATGTAATCACGCAGGAATGCGTTGAATTTTCCCGCGAGCGGAGTTTTGCAGCCTCTATTATCTCTTTGTGTCCGAGATGAATGCCGTCAAAATTTCCAATGCCCGCCGAGGTCTCGAAATCCAGAGGCTGCTTGGGATCAACAATAATCTTCATGTTTTC
>JAPOYE010000005.1 GCA_026706695.1 Candidatus Dadabacteria bacterium
AATTGCGGCAAGTTTGCCCCAAAAACAGACGTAAATCGGTCTCTTCTCGCACTTTATCTGTTCTGTTCACCATGGAAGTGGTAAGATTCTTCAGGAAGCCGCTTGAATCAATAATTTTGCAAGAGGCTCAGTCTGTAAACAACTCGCAGAAGTTCGTTATGAAATTCCACCGGCTTTAACTTACCACTACGAAGTGCATCCTGTAGTTCGATATTTTTCCTAAAACTTATAAATCCTCCTCCAAGAACCTGCATGGCTTTTTTTACTCCACCATGCAAGTCACCGAGAGCACGAACGCTCTGTTCTTTTGCCTCCTGCACCCATTGCTCAAGAAAACATTTTTCCGGCTTCTCGGCTTGAAATCGCGTAGAGTGGACAGAAAGCCAGAGCAAGACAAAATCAGAGTAAATTTCTCCGTCAAACATGGATTCAAGATCAAACTCTAGAAAGGACTGTCTCGACAGAGCTTGGGTATCACGCAGTATGCGCAATTGCAGACCATTTGATACTATAGCCCAGAGATGGTCAGCAGAACGGTTAAGAAATTCCTGCACCAAACTATGGGGATTGACTCGAGACGCTCCAGGGACTCCGGCTGACCGCCGATCAAGTTTCACATTGCAACCAACAAGATGTATCGGAACAAAACCCAAAAAACGATTTATTGGATAGGTGTAATCTCCTAATCTAGGACCTGCGCTCGTAGGCAATGGACCGAAGTTCAGCTCACGAAGCAGGTGTAGTGTCCACGTGCTATTAGTGAGACCTGTTCCAGTTTCGTTCTCTGAAAGTCCTTCTGAAGCTCTGCGGAACTCAGTCCAGTGTTTAAGCAGGCGGTTCCAAGAAGTAGTAATTTTTTCATTTATGCGCTCGCCGTGAAATACTTCATAAGTTTCAGGGTTTGTACCTGGTATAACTTCTTCTAAATCACGTACACGCCCGAGAAAACTGGTTGGAAGCAGTCCGCCTTCAGAGCGTATTGTCTGGAATTCATGATTATTTCTACTCATAATCAGTTAAGCCTAGGCAAAAGCACGTAAATTCCAAGTATGTCGGCTGGTAGAACTGGTTCAATCCGAAGACCTCTTTGGGCCTGAGTAGATTTTCCTCGGACACGACTATGAATTTCAAGCTGTATCTCAGAGCGCCTTCTCGCAATTAATTCCAAAGCACACTCATATTTCGGAATATCTGATAAAGTCAATTCAATCTGTTGGTTAATTGCTGTCTGTGTAAGATTTTTCTCGGGATGCACGGACAGCAGTTTTTCACTTTCTTGCAACTCCATCCAGTCTGGATTATCGGAAGGGCCATCGCAGGCCAATGGAACAATTTCTTCGCACAAAATTGCTTTGTCGGTCTTTCCAACTGTATCGTTGATGTGGTAACGAAAACGCACAACCAGAAGAATAGTCCGCGATATAACAGAAGATGTGGAAACAACCCCGCAACGCGAAGCAATACCGAGTTGATTCGCAACAGGATCAAGCGCTTGATCAAGCACCCAGCTTGCGAGGCCTTCAATAACAGGACTAGTTCTTCCCAGATAGACTTCTTGCTGACCTAATGGAATATCAAATCGTCCTGAAAACGGTTCATCGTAACCGATTGATTGTCGTAAAGAACGTGGAGTTTCTTTGTTCAAATGAATTTCGACACTTTCTGGTTTAGATGTTAGAGGGACCCCTGCTCGTTTCAAGGCCGTGAAAAAGAAACGTCTTATATCCTTGTTGCAACCTATCGCAGAACGTACATTTTCAAGTTCTGCACAGACTAATTCTGGATTAAGTGTCTTTTGAGCAAAACGTGAACGACTCGCTTTCTCCCTGTCTCGTGCATTCTCCCATTCATCATGTATCAGTTTTTTCTTTGGTTCGATTTCCTCAAAAAAATCCAACGACAACTGCCTTGAACTAATTCCAGCCATCTCACGTAATAACGCACCTTCAAATAAGGTTTCTATAATCTGCTCGCTTGACCCGGGTACTGCCACAGCAACCCCCAAGTCACTTTTGATCTTCTTGTGCTTTCGAATCAGCACATCAAGAATCACCCCATCAACAGGATTATCTGTGCCGTAACAGGTTGCTACTCTGACTTCGGGGTTGCTCTGACCAAATCGGTCCACACGACCTTCACGCTGTTCATGACGCGTCGGGTTCCATGCCAAGTCGTAATGGTAAACCGCATTGAAATGTTCTTGTAGATTTATTCCCTCGGAAAGACAGTCTGTGCAGACCAGAATGTAATCGCCCGGTTCACTTACCAAAGCGTCAATTCGCGCCTCACGTTCTGAAGGAGGGAGCAGTCCTGTGACAGATTCCACTCTTACATTTTCAGAAAATGCCTTTCGGAGTTTCTCCGTAACGTACTGGGCCGTGTCAATAAATCTACAGAAAACAATCGTCTTGAAGCCATCCTTGATTAAATGCCTTAGTTCCTTAACTGTAGTTTGGATTTTGTTGTCAGCATTGTCCGAAAGTTGTTCTGCACTACGAGCAAATGCTAAAAGCTTGGGGCGGATATTAACTCTTTCCTCTTCGGAGTCAGACCCTGGACTGAAATCCAGAATGACTTCATCATCTTCGCCCTGATCAAGCACCGTACGCCGTCCGACTTCATCCACTTCATCTTCTGGAACCTCTTCAACAGCAGCCCGATTACGCAGAGTAGTTACCGCAGCTGCCGGGCTGGATGAAATACAGCGCAACAAGGCAAGTGCTGACCAGTATCGAACTCTTCTCCGACGCTGACTCGAATCTTTTTCTGATACATATCCACGAACAAACTTGAGGACATCGTAAAACAAGCGCTTGTATTCTTCGCTGAATTCGTATTTGACTTCCTTATCCCTTCTCTCTGGAAATGAGGTGTCGGTTTCAAGGTAATGGCGGATATCGGCACGGCGTCTCTGAATAAGATGTCGCGCAAGATTGCGCCTTATTCCTTCACGCTCCTCTTTATCAAGATCAATCGGCAGATCTGAGAATCTTTGATCAAGAAGACCTAAGAGGGAGCGGAAAGCATTTTCATTTCCACTATGTGGGGTTGCCGTAACCAGTAGGAGATGACGGGATTTTTCTTCCGCAAGTTTTTTCAATAAATCATATCGTTGCTGTTTTCCTCGATTGTTTCCACCGGAAAGAGTGCACCTGTGAGCTTCATCAACAATTACTAATTCCGGGCACTTGAGAACGAAATCGTCTACCCGCCTACGGGTTTTGATAAAATCGGTAGAAACGATAGTGAAATTATGCCGGTCAAAAACCGAAACGCCTACTGACAGGTCCCTCTCCAGACGGTTGATCGTACTGCTTAAAACAAGTTCCGCGTCAATATGAAATTTCTCGTATAGTTCGCGTTTCCACTGTTCGGCTAGGTGTGGAGGACAAAGGACAGTCAGTCGCTTTATTTCTCCGCGGTCAAGCAGTTCGCGTGCAATAACACAAGCTTCTATGGTTTTACCGATGCCAATGTCATCTGCTATAAGTAGCCGCACCGGATCAAGTCTGAGGGCCATCATCAACGGAACCATCTGGTAGGGGCGAGGCTCGACCGCAATGCGTCCAAAACTTCGGAAAGGTCCTGAAGCGGCACGGGTTGACAATCTTGCAGCCTCCCGAAGCAAAAATCCAGATGAAAAATCGCCTATATCATTTTTTGTCGGATGCGTAAACCTTGCTGACTCTACGGGTTCTACATATCTCAGTATACAGGTGACTTCATCATCAACCCCTCCGACCGGCCGTACCGTCAAAATATCTTCTTCTGACCCTGGCAGAACCACCCATTCGCGTCCACGGGCATGAACGAGAGTGCCGGGCTTGGAAAGCGTTAGAGGGGTATTCATTTTTCGAAAATTCCAAAAATGTCGGGATGTTGACGGAAAATTTCATTCCAATCTTTTTTGTAATGGAACCGGATGACCGAGTAGCCAGATTCTATAAGCTTTCTTTTGTTCTCATCGTCATTGCGGATCTGGTCCGGTCTGTCGTGAGGAGGCCCATCAATGTAGATCGCCGCATTGTATTTTTTATAGAAGAAATCCGGTCTTGTTTGACACTCACTGATCAGGTGCTGTGCATCACTTGGAAGTTGGAGATTCTGTTTTTCAAGCAGGTCAAGCCACCGGCGTTCAAGGTCGCTGTCGCAGAACTTTCGAAGTTTCTCTATCCTTTCTGACCTTGAACCTAGCCCTCCAGATGGTTTTAACTCAGAACAGATGAGCTGAGCCAAGAAATCGCGAATCAGGTAACGGTCAAGCAGTGAATGATCAGGTTGATTATAATAATCTAAAAGGCATTTGTAACATGCTTTTCCGCAAGTTTCCGATCCCATATCTTCAAGACTGTCAGGGTCAAAATGGCAAATCTCAAGAGCTTTACGGGCAAGCTTTGGTATTATCTCTCTTTTTTCCACTATCTGTCTTAAAACTCCTGCACCACCCTCCGTAGCTTCGTAGAAAAGAATTTCTTGACGGTTGTGATTCCTAGCCGAAGGCATTGCCTCACAGGACAGCTCTGCGGGTTCTAGCTGAAAATGTTCCTGAATAGCCCTCTTTAATGCGGACTGCAATCCCGCCATTACAGACTCCTCGGGAATTTTCTCAAAATTGAATACAAGGACATTTTTTGTATCGGTTACATAAGGAACTACTCGTTTAACCCGAACTGAAGCCGCAGATACATCATCTTCATCATCAGGGCTCCGACTTGCCCAGTAACCCTTATCTATATCTAGGTTGAAACCAGCAGGTGTGCCTTCTCTCTGAGTCACCCAGCCAAGATTGATTCTATATATATCAGTGGAATCACAGTAAGTCAGACGCATAAACCGGTCACCGTTAACCACGATCTCGCTATCAACTCGCTCTGATTCGTTAAACTTGTAGGAAGTGATGAGATTATAGCCGTAACGTTGCCTTTCCTCTTCGTTGCATGTTATACGCTGAACCAATTTAAGAGTGACATTTTTAAGTGAGACGAGATCGGAAAGATTTTCAAGGTCACCTGAACCGCACCTGTCGCACAGTTCTGATAAGTTGCTACCGTTTCTCTCAGTGTGAGCATAGCCGCAAGTATTGCAGCGCTTCATTGTCATTTGTATGGGGCCATCGTTTTCAGGACCAAAATCCAGACTGACTTTATGGGCCTGATAGCGAGATCCTTCGTGGTAAACAAAGGCTTGAGGACCAAATTCGGAGATGGCAAGAAATCTCGGGCGGGAGATATATCCGTCTTTTCCCTTAAGACTTCTTCGTCCAGGAACGTATGCAGATATCGGAAGACGTGGGAAATTGTATCCGGGCAAAAAACCTTCAACCGCAAAATATCGATAGGAATAAAAGTCGCCTTCATATATTCCTTCAGGCTCGGTCAAGAGACGAATCTGGCTTTCTGCCTGCTCTCTGAGTCGCCGGGAGTATCTGCGTTCGGCTTCCGGTCGAGAATGGTCACCTATTATACTGTGATGAACTTCTCTCTGCTGAACTGCGGAACGATACAGAGTTCTCCAGCGTTCACAGGATTTATCAAACGAGAGACAAATCTGATCAAGAGAAGTCTTAGCCCAGTTTTGAAGCTTTTCGGTTTCGGAAGGGTCGTCGCTAATGCTCATTATAAACCGGTCGGCTTTTTCCCTTGCTTTGGTGAGGTAATACCTGTCCTCAAGATCTTCCCGAATAGAATCTTTGATCGGAAGGTGGAAGTTCCCACTGCCCCGGTCGATAACATCCATAACACCCATGAGAGTTTTGCCTAAACTAGGTTTTGCAACTTCCATCCAAATTGCGTAAACATGTGAACGTATAAGATCCTGATTCATAAGGTCAATATTGGGTGGGGCAACCGAACCTGAAACCATCTGCTCCGGACATTGGAAATAATACTGATCGTGGGGACTACGCCCTGCACAGTAAGTGTAAACAAAAGCAGGTTGACCGCCTCTTCCTGCTCTTCCGCTACGCTGAGAATAGTTTGCCGGGGTCGGAGGCACATTTCTCAGATTGACAAGATTAAGCTGAGCAATATCAACACCAAGCTCCATAGTAGGAGAACAGAAAAGAAGAGGAAGTTCTCCTTTTCTGAAACGCTCTTCACGTTCTTCTCTTTCTTCTGAATATACTTGGGCCGTATGCTCTCTGGCTTCCAGTACGGCTCTCAATTCAACAAAATTTTTATAGCAGTTGACAAAATACCTGTTAGGTTCAGATTCAAATTGGCCTGTTTCAAAAAGTCTCGTCAGGTCAACCGGTTGGCTTCTTCCTTCATCGGCTATCCAGCAAAGAGATCCCGGGTTTATCTGGTAGCCCGGTTTTTCTCCAGAGCCAACTTGTTCAAGAATCCCATATGATTTCAGGGCTTGGAACAGGAATTCGATAACCCCATCAACTTCTTTCCGACCAAATTTCTGACCTTCTGATGTATATTTTCTCAAAGAACGTCTTAAGTACTGCCCGTATCGACCATAGGAAGACACAAAAACCTTATCCTCGAAAGAATCTCCAGAAGAAACCCGGCTTTTCTGGTGTGGATATGCAACCGTAGAACTGACAAGTTCTTTAATGTCTTCAAGATACCAGACCGTATTTTCATCAAGGCGGGTGGTTGTCTGGTCTAGCAAATCTCTTTTATTTCGAGGGTAAAGCACATCAACATTGACGGCAAGAGACCTGCGCAGAAAATCAAGAAGTGTTTTGAGAATCTCGCCACGCAGTTCGGTCGGACAGTTTTTCAGAATTTCTGGGGTTTGAATGAGCTCCAGATCTTTTCCATACAGAGCCTCAACACCAGAAGTCCAGATACTGGAATCATTCAGAAGTCCGTTATGGTCTTCGAGGCCGCTATACTCAAAGCGCAATAATCCGCAATCTTCAAGGTTTGGTGCCGTGACCCTCCAATCCCACTTCAGGTCACGATACAGATGGTAATTAATCACGCGACGCAAGGCATCGTCAGTATCATTTCGTGCAGGACCCCTTACATGAGGGTCTGCGGCATAGTCTTCAAAGCGAAGAGCCATAGCCTCAAACACTTTTCGTGAAAGTTCAGCATGTTTCAAACCATCATTTTTTTCCTTCGCAGCTTTGTAAAGAGCTGACCGCAACAAAGCGACTTGGGTAAAATCGTTAAAATGCCCAGCCTGAAGAGAGGCATCTTGGCGATTATCGGTAAAACTCAGCAGCTTTCGCGCTTGCTGACTTAGGGATGAGTCACTCTGAAGCTCAATTAGTGATTTTACAGCGAGGATTGTTGTTGCTGTGCTTCTGTTGTCAATTCCCAGGGTGTTTAATTTACCTCTCTCAGCTCTCTGGTTGCGCTTATACGCAATTCCACACTTAGAGTTCAGACAGAACAGAAAGTTTCCTTTTATCAGTGCCGCAGAAATACATCCCTCCCCTTCAGAAACAATTCTCCCTTCGGGATTAACAAATACCGGTTGGGGAATCTCTTTGCGTTTTTGTGCGTATGTAGAAATACGTTCAACTCCTGATGGAGTTGTCTCTTTCATGAAATCAGGAAGCCTGTCTTTAATCTCTGAGTCTGCCGTTGGCCAAGGATCGCTACCGGAAACATAAAGATATCCTTCCTCGCTGTCATCCTGCTCGTATTGACGGTCTTCACGGGGCTTCAAATAAGAATTGCCGCCTTCAGATTTGCAAAGGCTTACCCTGTAATACTCGGTTCCGCATTGACGGCAGAAGACCAGAGGATATAGGACTTTCTCAGGTTCTCCTGGTTGGGAAACAAGTTTTGCAATCTCGAGATGTCGCTTTTTTTCTGATTCGATTGTTGTCCATACCGTATCACCCCTAGTGAAGAATTGATGAAGACGAAAGGGGAATATTGGAAAACCGCTTGATTTACTAGAATACAGGTCCGAGCCTTTCAGAAGATACTTTTTCAATACTTTTTCGCATTGGTCCGGTTGTGTTGAGGTTAATTCCGCCAGTTCTTGTGAAGCAGAATCTTTCCCCCGCAACCGGCGTGGGGTCTGACGTACCAGCACTTCCGAATTCAGATCGCTTTTAACACCAAATGTAGATTCAATCCAGCGCGAAAGAAGGTTCTTGCGAAACTCTTCATAGTGATCAGGAGGGTCCTGACACAATTCAATTATAGATCTTAATTCGGCCTTCGTGTTAGGATCCTCACAGTTAATTTCCCCTGTCAGACGCTCAAGCGTTTCGCCAATCACTTGATCGGATGTAATTCTCGTACCGAACAGCTTCTCCGCAACAGATGCTACTTTTTCTTTCTGACATTGTAATGTTCCTTCGGTTGACATCGTTGCGGATGTCCCGACACATATCATTTCATGTCCCTCAAAAGCAAGTCTACATCTGCGGACAAGTAAAGCTACATCCGCCCCCTGCCTCCCTCTGTATGTATGAAGCTCGTCAAATACCAGAAATTTTAACCCCTTCGCTGCCTTTATGAGTGCCCTGTCTTCACGACGGGTCAGGAGCAATTCCAGCATCATGTAGTTTGTCAGAAGAATGTCTGGGGGATTAGACCTGATTTTCTCTCTTTGGTCTTCCTTTTCCTGTCCTGTGTAGCGCGCGAAACGAACTGGCGAACCACCTTCTGGATATCCTTTTTCAAGAAACTTTACAAGCTCTTCTTCCTGACTGTTGGCAAGGGCGTTCATGGGATAAACAACAATTGCCTTTATCCCGTTTCCTGCACCTTTTCGTAGTACGTAGTCAACTATCGGAATTATATAGGACAGACTTTTCCCCGAACCAGTTCCTGTTGTAAGAACATAAGATTTCTTCTCTTTGGCTTTTTGAATCGCTTCTGTCTGATGTTTATACAGCCTGAGGTCTTCGCCGTGAAAATCATTATCCTTCCCTATACGGAAAATTCCACGGCATTCCTGATGCAGCAGTTCTTCTTCTTTAACCAGTTCATTAATTGTGCGCCCAGGCATGAAATTCGGGTTAAGTTGAAGAAGCGGTTCCGGCCAGAATACCCCGTTTTCAAGTGCTGAGTAAACTTTCTCACTTATACGAGAATCCTTAATCTTAATAAAGCTTCTGGTGTATTCTTCGTAATCCTTTACAAGCTTTTCTCGGAGTTCAAAAACATCCATAGATTTATATCCAGAAAATGTCTTCAGATTAGGAGTGACTGGATATTACAAAACCGAAAATCCCAGTTTCCTCCCATTGAAACGGACTTGCAATTGTTGCATATTCCCTGTAGAAGGGTACACGAAAAATTGTTTATGACTATTACTTCTGAATCTGCAATTGTGATTCCCCTTTCCAGATGGGTAAGTTCTGCATGTGGACCTTTCCAACTTCCACATGTACCTGCGCACTTCAGCAGTTACTCAAACGCTCCGGGAAATTCCCCAGCCTCTGCTCACATTATCATCATCGAGTCGCCGTAACTAAGGAACCTGTAACCACGCGATTTCGCCTCCTCGTAAGCGGCGAGGGCCAGCTCCCTTGTGCCGCAGAACGCGGAGACAAGCATAAGAAGGGTTGAGCGAGGCATATGGAAATTGGTTATCAGAACGTCTACAAACCGGAATTCGTAAGGAGGTTTTATAAAAAGATCCGTCCTTCCGGAAAAAGGCCGCATCTCCCCGATGTTTCCCTCTGCCGACTCAAGGACCCTCGTAACCGTGGTCCCCACGGAAATAATCCTTCTTTTCTGCGCCTTGGCTTCGTTTACCGCCTCTGCGGTCTCCCGTGGAACCGAGACGCGTTCTGAATGCATTGCGTGGTTATCGATAAATTCTTCCTTTACGGGCCTGAAGGTCCCCTCTCCCACATGCAGAGTGACATACTTCATCAGAACGTCCTTTTCGCGAAGGTCCGAGATAAGTTCAGGGTCGAAATGAAGCCCGGCCGTCGGAGCGGCGACAGATCCCTCCTCGGTCGCGTAAACAGTCTGATAGGTCTTTTTATCCGAAGGCTCGGGTTCTCTTTCTATGTAGGGCGGAAGCGGCATCCGTCCCGCGCTGCTGATGATCCGCTCGACGGGTTTGCTGAATCTTATAGTCCAGCTTTTATCGGGTTCCCTCCGAAGGCTGCCCCACACCCCTCCATCGAGGGAGACCCTAAGACCCTCGGCCGGATTCCTGAAAAGCACACCCCACCGGGCCTCATCCTTTTTCTCCGTAAGGAGAAACTCGACGACTCCCCTTCGTTCCACGTGTCCCGAAAGCCTCGCGGGAATAACCCTGGTGTTGTTAAGAACCATGAGGTCGCCGGGGCGGAGCATATCCCTTAGGTCAGAGAACCTGGCGTGGGAGAAAACCTGGGTTTTCCTGTCAACCACAAGGAGCTTTGAGGAGCTGCGCTCAGAAAGCGGATACTGGGCAATCAGCCGCTGGGGAAGATCATAGTCGAATTGATCCGTTCTCATCCGCGAAAGGGGCTATTCCCCCTCAAGAAGTTTTTTTACGGAAAGCCGGAGTGAGTTTAGCCTTATGAACCCGGTAGCGTCCGACTGATCGTAAATCGAATCCTCCTCAAAGGTCGCCAGGTTCTCGCTGTAAAGCGAATTCGGAGACTTTCTTCCACAGACTGTAACGTTCCCCTTGTATAGCTTAAGCCTTGCCGTGCCGCCTACGTCCTTCTGGCTCTCTTGGATAGCGGCGGTCAGCATTTCCATCTCGGGAGAAAACCAGAAGCCGTAGTATATAAGTTCTGATATCTTCGGAATCAGAGAATCCCTGAGGCGCATCACTTCCCTGTCCATGGTAATCGACTCAAGAGCCCTGTGCGCCGCGTGAAGAATCGTGCCGCCGGGGGTCTCGTACACTCCCCTTGATTTCATGCCAACGAACCTGTTTTCAACAATGTCCACCCTCCCGATGCCGTTTGCTCCGGCAACATCGTTTAAGCAGCCGAGAAGTGCCGCGGGGGAAAGTTTCTCTCCGTCAACGGAAACGGGAATGCCGCTTTCAAACCCGATTTCCACGTAAACCGGCTGATCGGGGGCCGCCTCGGGAGAAACCGTCATCTCGAACATATCCTCGGGAGGCTCGGCCCACGGGTCCTCCAGGATTCCTCCCTCATAACTTGTATGAAGAAGGTTACGGTCACAGCTGTAGGGTTTTTTCTCGGTCGCCGTGACGTCTATTCCGTTTTCCCTTGCGTAATTCACAAGGTCGGTTCTTGATTTGAAATCCCACTCGCGCCACGGGGCTATGATCTTTATGCCGGGGTGCAGAGCGTAGAAGGTAAGTTCGAAGCGGACCTGGTCGTTTCCCTTGCCCGTCGCTCCGTGGGAAACCGCGAAGGCCCCCTCGCGCCTTGCTATCTCGATCTGCCTTTTCGCTATAAGGGGACGGGCTATGGAAGTGCCAAGAAGATAGCTGCCCTCATACACGGCGTTTGTGCTTATCGCGGGGAAAACGTAGTCCCTTACGAACTCGTCTCTTAAGTCTTCGATGAATACCGCGCACGCGCCGGTATCCCAGGCCTTCCGCTCCGCCTCCTCTAAATCTTCTTTCTGTCCTATGTCAGCCACGTAGGCTATAACATCGGAGTCGTACTCGTTTACGAGCCATTTCAGGATTACCGAGGTGTCAAGTCCCCCGGAATAGGCAAGAACTATCTTGTTTTTCTCAGACATATTACTGGTGCTCCGGTATTTCTTCGCGAATGGAAGACTTGATCAAGGCCTGTCCTGATTCTGCTCAGAGATGGAGCGAAGATCCAGAAGGGAAAACTTTACTCCCTCGTTCTGGTAGAATTTTTCAAGCGCGAGCCCCGCGTATTCTATTTTCTGGAGATCATCTCCAGTGTAGGTAAGGTTTTTAACTTCCCCGGAGAGTTTGCACGAAAACGGTATGTCCTTATCCGGCCTTTCCTGGCAGATAAAACCTATGTCTATCTGCCCGCTCAAATCCATGCTAAGAGAAACAATGTATCCTACCGCGAGCTTAACGCTCTGCAGTTCAATCACCATGATCTTTGCCTTGCTCGAATCTTCCTCGTCTCCGACCTCCATCACGTAGCCGTAGTAGTTTATTTCCTTGTTCTGCTCGCTCAGCGAATTCATGTACCAGTAATCTTCCGAATCGAGCCAGGACATTATTTTCATTTTTCTTTCCTCCAAGGATTCACATGGATATTTTGGGAAATTATATACTATTATCCCGTCGTTGGGCAAAAGTCAGGGATTAATTCTGAACTATCTTTTCCGCCATCTTTTTTAGAATTTTGAGAAAATCTTTCTTTCCTTCCGCCACAAATCCCCTTATTTCTGAATCTTTCCACACATACCTGTCTTCTCTTTTTTTTAACGTTGCTAAGTCGCTTGGCTCAGCCTCTGTTCTCATCCGGTATTCAAAATCATTGGGTCTTTTTCTTATCAGCAACTCTGCTTTCATCGCAAATGATTCAGAGGCCTTGTAATTTTCATACGAAACCTCTAATCCAAACGGTCTGTTTTCTTCTCCTTCTCCCCAGCTTCTTCTTATATATTCTTTGAGCTTTTCCTCCAACGTACATCCGGGAAGCGTCCTTTCATAATTGCTCGGTTTAAAGGAAACCCTGCTTGAGTAAAAAAGCTCATCAAACTGCTTGAATTGATTTTCAAATACTTCAAGAAGGGTTATCCAGAACTGCTTATATATTTCTTCTATGTCTCTTCTTGACAGGGGTCTTACATCTTTTAACCCTCTGGCTTTTTCTCCCTTGATGAAAGTATCAATCTCTTTGTCAACATCTCGGGGTTCGCTTATATCCTCTCCCTTTGCCGCCTTGACCCCGACCTCAAGCCACGAGATCAGGCTTTTGCCAAGATAAACAGCAAGCGCTTCAATATTCCCTGTATCCGCTTTCTGGATGGCGGAAATATAGCCCTCTCTGTCTTCGCTTTTGATGACAACAGGAGGATAGCCGAACCGCATCAGAGCATAGTTTATCCATAAGCGCACTATGCGGCCGTTGCCGTCGTCAAAAGGATGAATAAGAATAAACCGGTGATGCAGTTCTGCCAGAAAAGACACTATTGAAGCCGGGGGAGATTCAATATTTTCCCTGAACCATTCCATCAGTTCCCGCATTTTCGCCGGAGTTTCTTCGGGAAGGGCAAATTTGAAGATTTCTCCAGTCGCGGTTCTTACGTGATTGGGTTGGTTTTTGTACTGCCCCGGAAGGATTTGTTTGCGCGTAGGCTGGCCGTCAGGGGTTTTGGCCTCTTTCCAGAAAGGCTCCTTGAGGATAATAAGATTCAGACTGCGTATGTCCGCTTCCGTTAGACAGTACTCCTTGTCTTCGGC
>JAPOYE010000006.1 GCA_026706695.1 Candidatus Dadabacteria bacterium
AACTTGATTTAACTTCTTTGCTTAATTCAAGCTTTTAGAAAGGTACTGGGGGGGGCAGAGCAGGCGTGCTGAGGCGAGTCGTTTCTGCGTTTTGGGTTCTGGTTCTGCTGGGTGCCTTTGCCCTCGGCAATGTGCAGGCTGCGCCTGTATGCAGCGACGCGCCGGGTGATGCAGACTGGATCCTGTGCGAGGAAAGCGCTCGCGCGAATCTAAATATCGCCCCCCGCGGCGTCACCATCGGGACAACCGGCAACACCGCGCACGGAGTTCATGGCCGTCACACAGGCTCTGGGCACGTCTTGATTTCTGTCCGAAGCGGCGCCCGGCCCACCCAGAGAGGCGTACCTCAGAAACCAAGCACCATCACGACCAGCGGCAGTGGAGCCCATGGCGTCTACGGCGAGCATCGCGGAGACACCCACGCAGTCATCATAGGCATCGGCGATGTCGAGACTCGAACTACCATCACGACCGGCGGCGGACAAGCCCATGGCATCTACGGCCATCGCACTAGGGGCAGCGGATCCGTCCAGATCCGCATCGACAACGCGAAAGTTACGACAGCGGGCACATTTTCAGACGGCATCGGCGCCCGGCACCAGGGCAATGGCAAAGTCGAGATAGATGCGTATGACACCTCGATTGATACGAACGGCAGGGACGCCAACGGCATTTGGGGACTGCACGAGAAGTCCGGCGACATTGAGATCGATGTCCGCGACACTACCATAGAGACCAAAAGTACGGCAGTGGACGGTAATGGCCGTACAACGGCCCATGGCATCTGGGGGTGGATGAGAAGCCCGACCGGCACGGGCAACCTGACCATCGGCGTGCAGGGCGGCTCGATCGAGACCGCGGGCACAGGCTCCAACACCATTTACGGGCGGCACCGGGGTACCGGCACTGTTGAGATGGACGTGCGGGGCGCCTCGGTAGAAACAGCGGGGAGACGAGCTTACGGCATTCTCGGATGGCAGCAGAGGGATGGCAAAGTTGACCTGAAAATCCGCGACACTGCCATCACCACCACAAGTACAGCAATAGATAGCAATGGTCGCACGTTGGCCTACGGCATCTTCGGGGTGGTTCAAGGCGCGGCCAACACGGGCACCTTGGCCATCGACGCGCAGGGCGGCTCGGTCAAGACGGCGGGTGCATTCTCTTACGGCATTTACGGGCTGCACCAGGGCAGTGGCAATATTGAGACCGCCACGGGCGGGGGTCACGCCGTCACCACGGCGGGTGCATTCTCTTACGGCATTTACGGGTCGCACCAGGGCAGTGGCAATATTGAGATCGCCACGGGCGGGGGTGACACCGTCACCACGACCGGACGCAATGCTCACGGCGTCGTAGCCTATCACTCCGGGACGGCGCCCGCGCGGCGCATGACCGTCACGATAGGCGGTACGGTCGATGCGAGCGGGGTAGGAGCCCATGGTGTGCGAGTCGGCGGTGTGTCGAGTGAGGGCGCTCCGATTGGTGTCGCTGCCTTGGACGCAGAGGGCCTGCGCCAGCAGACGGTGATCGTGAACGGGCGCGTCCACGGCGGCTCGGGCACGAACGCGGCGGGGGTCTTTCTTGCGGGCGGAGGCAGGGTCGTCATCGGGCCGAAAGGAAGCGTGGGCGCGGCTTCTGGCATTGCGATCCTGGCAACGGGTGATGTGCCGCCACCCAACCCCAACCCTGACAACATTCAGGTCATCAAGCCCAGGCTGCGCGTCGACATGAACCTCGCCGGCCGCCGGGTGGCCGAGGCCATCGGGGATGACTGGATCATCAACGACGGCGGCGGGACGACCATCTACGTCAATGACGTGAAGCTCCATGACGCTGATACGGGCGTGACCGACCGTGCGGCTCCCAACGGGGCGCGAAACGTCAGGATCAAGGCGGATGGAGTGAGAGTGACCGATCGCACCACCGATCCCTGGACCATTTCCGAGCGGGCCGTCGGCGTTATCGCGGACCGGGATTTTTCGGCGGCGGATGTCGAGGAGCCCACTCCGCCCACTCCGCCCACTCCGCCCACTCCGCCCACTCCGCCTACTCCGCCCACTCCGCCTACTCCGCCCACTCCGCCTACTCCGCCCACTCCGCCCACGTGCCCGGAAGGACAGGTCGGAACACCGCCCAACTGCACCGAGCTGCCGCCACCCGTGTTCATCGAAGAATACGCCCCTCGCGCCGCTGTCTATGAGGCCCTGCCCGGCTTTCTGTTCAGGCTCGGCGCCTGGGGGGTGGAGGATGAGCCTATCGCGTGGGCTGATTCGCCCGTGTGGGCGCGCGTCACGGGCGGGCGGGGATCGTACACGCCCGAGCGTGCGAGCGTGGGCGCCGGGTTCGATTTCGAGCGCTTCTCCGCGGAAGCGGGCTTGGACCTCTCGCTCGGCGAGAACGCCAAAGGCTCGGTATCGGTGCGCGGCGTCCGGGGTTCTGCGGATGTGACATCATCCATCGGAGGCGGGGAGATCGAGGCCGAAGGATTCGGAGTGGCGTTAGGCGCTTCCGTAATCGGGCCGAACGCCTATTACGCGAGGGGTCGCTTCTCGCTGACGAAATACGCTCTGGATCTCGCGTCGAGCACGCTGGGCCTGCTGAAGGATGGCGTCGACGCACTCGGCCGCTTCCTGGACTTTGAAGCTGGCAGGCGCATCGTAGTGAGCGAGAAGATAAAGCCGGTGTTGCGTGCTTGGGTGACACGCTCGGCGTTCGACATGGACGCCTTCACCGACTCGGTGGATACCCGCGTCTCCTTGGACGACATGTCCCGCCTCACGGGCGGATTGGGAGTGACCGTTGAGACGGCGCGCACCGCGGAGAATGGAAAACTCTCCCTGCGTGGATCGCTGGGTGTGGAGAGGGTCTTCAGCGGAGCGCGGACGAGCGTCGACGTTTCGGGAGAGAGGCTCTCTTCCCGATCGGCCGAGACACTCCTGCTGCTGGGTCTGGGCGGAACCTACCGCCAAGACCGCTTCTCGCTGATGACGGATATCTCGGCCACCGGCCTTGGTTCGGGCGATACGCAGTATTCCGGGCAGATCACGTTCGGTATCAATTTCTAGGCACGGACCGGAGACAGACAGGCGGCTGCCCAAGTACTTTGTAGCGACGCCCCTGAGCTTGCTCATAAAGTGTTTGAGCCGGGACTTCCCGTCTGCCTTCTCTACGGCCTGCGCACCGCCGGGCGGACGAGGTTCACCCGTGGCGACGGTGCCGGGACGGGCATCCCCCGTCAAACCATCCGAGAACGAGGAACTTGTCATGCGAAGCCTTCTGACTACCGCCTGTCGCCGCGTAATCGCGGCTGGACGCTCCTGAACTTTGCGGGACTTCACCACCGTAGCCGGTGAATGTCATCCAACGTAGCCAACTTGACGATGCTGCAGAGACAAGCTGGTTCCGTACTTGCGAGTGGATTTCGGGGGTCATAACGGGGTGAGATTTCCGGTTTCTGGAGCAAACCTGCCGGTTTTCAAGGACGAGGGTTTTTATGGAAATTGCGGGGTGAAAAGTTTTTGCCCCTTCCCAAAACCCCTGACCTATATGCCTGTAGTCAGCAACGCAAGTGCTTCGCTTAGAGGCGTAATTGCTTTATAAGCCGTTTTTAGTAGACTATAATCTCCTTTATAGAATAATCCGGTGGTAGCCAATGAAATCTACGCGAATAAAAATAAGCATAAGTCAGGACGGTTCGCTTTCCAAAGAATCCGTTGAAACTGCTGGTTTCGAGTTTCCGGTCATTCCAAGAAAACTTCTTAAGTCCATGGGATTTGAAAAGGTGGATGATACGACTTACGTGGGCATCGTGTCCGTTTTTCTGAATCTTCTGGATAAGGAGCAGGAGATAGAGATTGAACTGGGGGTCGAGGCCTCCGACGCGAGGAAGAAAATCCTTGACCTTTTCGCCAAGGGTTTTCAAGGCATGAGCGGAAGCGAGCCCCCTAGCGATAAGGGAAAAGCGAAACCCGCCCTCAGGACAAGAAAACCCAGAGCAAGGAAGGTTGCCGCCACAAAGAAGGCCGGCTAGCTGCTATGCAGGATTTTGTTTTTGAAGAAGCGCTTACCTTTGACGATGTAATACTCTCCCCCGGCTACTCCGAAGTTCTTCCGAGCGAAGTTGATGTCTCGGTACCCCTTACAAAGCGTATAACCCTCAACATCCCCGTACTGAGCGCGGCCATGGATACCGTAACCGAGTTTCGGACGTCGATTGCCATGGCGCAGGAAGGCGGTATAGGAATAATCCACAGGAATCTCTCCATCCCTGCACAGGCGGGCGAGGTTGAGAGGGTGAAGAAATACGAAAGCGGGATGATAGTGAATCCCCTGACCGTGCGTCCGGGAACCCGGGTCAGAGAAGCGCTTGAGATAATGATTGAAAACGATATCTCAGGTCTTCCCGTCGTAAAGCCCGACAACACCCTTCACGGAATAATCACCAACAGGGACATAAGGTTCGAAAGGAACATGGACCTTAAAATCGACAAGGTCATGACTCCCAGAAAGAACCTTGTCACCGTAAAGGAAGGCACCACTCTTCTCGAAGCCAAGGAGCTTCTTCACAAGTTCAAGATAGAGAAGCTTCCCGTGGTCGACGACGGCTTCAAGCTCCGCGGCCTTATAACCATGAAGGACATAGAAAAAATAGAGAAGTTTCCCAAGGCGTCCAAGGACGCGATGGGAAGGCTTCTCGTGGGAGCCGCGGTCGGGGTCGACAAGCACAGTCAGGAGCGGGTGGATGAGCTTGTCGCGTCGGGCTGTGATGTAATAGTGGTGGATACTGCCCACGGACACTCGAAAAGGGTGCTTGATAACTTGACCTGGATAAGAAAGAAATACCCCGACATAGATCTTGTGGCCGGAAACATAGCCACCTCCGAAGCGGCCGAGGATCTTATAAAAGCGGGCGCGGATTGTCTTAAGGTTGGCGTCGGTCCGGGGTCGATATGCACGACGCGCGTTATAGCCGGCATAGGAGTGCCGCAGATAACCGCCATAACAAAGGTGTGTTCCGTAGCGAAAGAGCACGATATACCCGTAATAGCCGACGGGGGAATAAAGTACTCGGGGGATATAACCAAGGCGCTTGCTGCCGGTGCGAATTCCGTCATGATAGGAAATCTGCTCGCCGGGTCGGACGAGGCTCCCGGGGAAGTTGTTCTCTACCAGGGCAGAACCTACAAGGTGTACCGTGGCATGGGTTCGATTGAGGCCATGAGGGCCGGGAGCAGGGACCGCTACGCTCAGGACGATGAGATGATGGAGGAGGCTAAACTTGTTCCCGAAGGAATAGAGGGAAGGGTTCCTTACAGGGGCAACATAGGAGCCATAATTTACCAGCTGGTCGGCGGGCTTCGTGCGGGAATGGGCTACACGGGTTCCGCGACGGTGAGGGAACTTCAGGAAAGGGCGAAGTTCGTAAAGCTTACCAACGCCGGGCTTCGGGAAAGTCACGTTCACGATATCGTAATTACCAAGGAGTCTCCCAACTACAGGATCGGGTGATAACGGTTTTCTTGTCTCGTAAACTAATTCTCAAGAAGAGCGGTTTACCCTTCAGGGCTCTTTGAATTTCGCCGTAGCGGGAGAGACGGCCATAAAATGCGGGAAAAAGTTCTGGTTCTTGATTTCGGTTCCCAGTATACGCAGCTTATCGCTAGGCGCACCAGGGAACTCGGGGTCTACTCCGAGATAAAACCCTGCAGCACTACCGCGGACGAAATAAGGAAAGACCCTCCCGGGGCTGTGATACTTTCCGGAGGTCCTTCAAGCGTCTGGGAGGACGGTTCTCCCAGGGTGGAGGAGGAAATACTATCTCTGGGAATACCGGTTCTTGGCATCTGTTACGGACTTCAGGTGCTTGTTTTTCAGCTCGGGGGAGAAGTCGAGCGTTCCGAGAAAAGGGAATACGGACCCGCCGTTTTGAACCTGGTTGCGGAAGACCCGCTTTTCTCGGGCGTAGCGGAGACTTCGGGCGTCTGGATGTCTCACGGCGACAGGGTTCTGAGAGTGCCCGAGGGGTTTGCGGCGATAGCCGGTACCGAGAACACCGAGTGCGCGGTGGTAAGAAACACAGGCGGGAGCATCTACGGGGTACAGTTCCACCCGGAAGTCGTGCATACGGAATTCGGAACCCGGATACTTTCCAATTTTCTTTTCCAGGTGGCGGGTCTCGGTGGAGGCTGGACGGCGGGCTCTTTTATAGAGCACTCGATACATGAGATAAGAGAGAGGGTCGGGGATGGCAAAATCATATGCGGGCTCTCGGGAGGAGTGGACTCCTCTGTTGCGGCAGCCCTTATTAACGAAGCTGTGGGCCGCAGGCTCTACTGTATTTTCGTCGACACGGGATGCATGAGGCTCGATGAGGCGGAGGAGGTCTGCGACGCTTTTTCCGGGTTTGAGATGAACTTCATTCATGTTGACGCCTCCGAAAGGTTTCTTTCTCATCTTGAGGGCGTTGAGGACCCCGAGGCGAAAAGAAAAATTATGGGCGAGCAGTTCGTTAGGGTGTTTGAAGAGGAAGCCGAGAAGATATCAGGCGTCCGTTTTCTTGCCCAGGGAACTCTCTATCCCGACGTTATTGAGAGTGTGAGCGTCAAGGGGCCGTCGGCCGTGATAAAGTCCCACCATAACGTTGGGGGACTTCCTGAAAAAATGAACCTTGAGATAGTCGAACCTCTTCGGGAACTTTTCAAGGACGAAGTGAGAAACGTCGGCGAGAAGCTCGGGCTTCCTTCCTCTCTCATAGGCCGCCACCCCTTTCCCGGTCCCGGTCTTGCGATCAGGATAATGGGAGAAGTCACGCGCGAGAGACTTTCAATACTGAGACATGCCGACAGCATTTTTATCGACGAGCTCAGAAAATCGGGTGCCTACGATGATATCTGGCAGGCTTTCTGCGTTTTTATTCCGGTGAAGACAGTTGGAGTGATGGGCGATGAGCGCACCTATGAAAATGTCTGCGCCCTGAGAGCCGTGAGCAGCACGGACGGAATGACCGCCGACTGGTCGAAGATGTCCTATGATCTGCTCGGGAAAATTTCGGTGAGGATCATAAACGAGGTAAAGGGAATAAACCGGGTAGTGTACGATATATCCACTAAGCCTCCCGGCACCATAGAGTGGCAGTGAAGTTCAGCTGACCCTTCTTTTGAATATGGCGAATTCACCCGTAATGGTGGCGAGCTCCCAGCCTTCCTCGCCAAGCGAAACGAGAGAATCTTCAAGATTTCCCCTGGCGTTTTCCCTTCGCGAGTCAACCTCTTCCTTGTAGACGGCTATATCATGGTCCTGGGGCTTTTTAACAAGCAGGTCGGTCGAAACTACCTTGTAATCCCAGCGTTCCATTATCCTTCCTCCTCTCCGGTTTCCTCTTCTTCGTCCAGGACGAGGGACGTCGCCTTTTCACTTACGTCAGGCAGGGATTTTATGTGTTTTTCGTAACCCTTCTGGGTGATTTCCCCTTCCTTTATGTATCTTCTGTAAACCCGCACATCAAAGAATTTTTCATTGTCCTTCATCTTCCGGCCTCCGTGAAAGCAAGATTTTAACCACGGACGAGGTTTTTTCAAAGACAGAAGCTTCCGGTCGTGCCTAATCCCTTTCTTGTGAAAACCAGTTCCATGTTCTAAAAAGCCCCTCGCGCAAAGCCACTTGCGCGCTCCATCCGAGCTTCTCCGCCGCGAGTGAGCAGTCAAGACTTATTCTTCTTACCTCGCCGGGTCGCCCTTTTTCATGGACGGTTTCGAATTCGGTATTTGTCACTTTACTGAGAATCTGCGTTATGTGGTTTACGGAGCTTTCAACCGATGTCCCTATGTTGAAAGTTCCCTCTTCTTTGAGACCGGCGGCAAGCAGGTTTGCCCGCGAAACATCAGAGACGTGCACGTAGTCTCTTGTCTGTTTTCCATCTCCGAATATGAGACAGGGTTTTCCGCTGATTATGTTCTCGCAGAAAATCCCTATGACTCCGGCTTCTCCCTCGGGGTTCTGCCTTTCTCCGTACACGTTTGCGTATCTTAGGATCGCGTGCCCGAAACCATGGTTTTTCGAATGATATCTCACGTAGTGTTCCGTCGAGAGTTTTGAGATGCCGTAGGGGGATAGGGGGAGGGCCGGGGTCGACTCGTCGGCTGGAAGTTTTTGCGGTTCTCCGTAGAGGGCTCCTCCAGTTGAGGAGAAAATGAATTTCTCCGTCTTGTGCTCCGCGCAGAGCCTCAGGACGTTAAGGGAACCGCCTATGTTTACGTCGGCGTCAAAACGGGGATCTTCAACGGAATCTCTCACGTTTATCTGCGCCGCGTGGTGGTTCAGGACCTCGGGGCGGAACTGGCGGAACGCTTTTTCGAGTCCCGTAAAATCCCTTACGTCGCACTTGATGAATTCAGCTTCGGGCGGGATATTGCTCTCAGACCCCGTCGAGAGGTTGTCGACCACGAGAACCTCATGGCCCTCGGAAACGTACGCTTCGCATACCCAGGAACCTATGAAACCCGCACCGCCTGTGACTATTATCCTCACTTTTTCTCCTTCCGGACGCGGTCAAATAATAGTTTTCCTCTGGGATTTTGTCAAAAAGCGGTCTGGTGTGAACTTCAGGGACTGTTTGAATCGTTTAGCGGGCAAAAAACGGGCACGCAGGTTCTGGTTTTCAACCTCATGCCCGTTTCTCATTTATGTCCCGCCGTTTCGTGGTATCCCATTAATTACATACGTGGCTTGGGATCGACTTTCCCATCGTCATCAAAAACATTGCTGCATGCTCTCAGTTCCATGCCATTGTTCTTTGTGAGATAAGGTTGTAACCCCACGGGAACCATAGCTGCCTCCGTTGTTCCATCGCAGCCATCCTTCTCTAAAGCTGTTCTCGGTACCAGAACGTAAGGACATATAACCACACCGTGGTCTGGGGCGCGATAAAGGTGGCCGACCCAGTAACCGGTAAAAATTGTCTCTTCATCGGCGATGGCAGAGTCCATTTTTGAAGTGAGATAGTATGATCCGGGATAAACAAAATTTCCGTGGCCGTCATCAGTTACGTAAGCAGTTACGATGGTTTTGTTGCCATCGCTATCAATAAGCTTTGATCCCACGTGTCCGAATTCCGCGCCTCCGAACTCCTCGCCCGAACTGACGATTCTGACGTCAAGTTTGCCTGTAGATTCGTCTCCTTCCAGATACACGTCAACGTCTTCGTGGCTGCAGACATGCTTATTATCGCCATCAACACTCGTAAAAAACCCTCTCATCTCCATCGGTTCCGCTTCCGCTTCCTCATCGTCGTCATCACAGGATGAAAGCGCCAGCAGTCCGGTAAGGCAGAACGCCACCGATAAGGCAAGGATTCCAACACCACCCAGCCCGCGAATACGACGCCACACGGGATTGTTGTATAACTTTTCCATAGCCGAAAACCTCCTCCATTATAATATAGTAGTATATTATGGCACGACCTATGCAGAAAAGCTATGTTTTTTACCCTTTCCAAAGAATTATTCTCGCGTCAGTACACAAAGAAACTTCGTGCTTCGGTTTGCGCGGTTTTTAAGTTATACTCCCCTCGAAACCGGTTTATCCGCGTCGGAATTGATGATATCTCATCGTTTCGGAGCACTTGCGGCTTCCGGTCAACAGGCCGGATCAAACAATCGGGTTTAATTCGCTATGCTTCTAGCAATCGATGTCGGCAACACGAGCATAATGGTCGGAATATTTTCCGGAGAATATCTCGTATACAGTTTCAGAGTCGATACCGACAGAACCAAAAGTCCTGATGATTACGGAATTATTTTTTTCGGGAAGATGAACGACAACGACATATCGTCTTCTTCGTTAAGCGGCGCCATACTTTCCTGCGTGGTTACCGAGATGCAGGAGGGGATGGCGAAACTGGTGGAGAAATATTTCGGTCATCAGCCCATAATTGTGGACCCTGAGACGAGAACGGGAATGCAGATCCGGATTTACAATCCCGAGGAGCTCGGGGCTGACAGGATAGCAAACGCCGTTGCGGCTTACCACCGTTTCGGCGGAAGCGTGATAGTGGTTGATCTCGGCACGGCTACAACTTTTGACTGCGTTTCCGAGAAAGGGGAATACCTGGGCGGAGCCATAGTCCCGGGGATTGAACTATCCACAGTTGCGCTTTACCACGGAACATCCAAGCTCCCGAAGGTCGATCCCGAGAAGCCTGAGCAGGTGATCGGCAAAGACACAGTCGAATGCATACAGTCAGGGCTGTTTTACGGTTACGCCTCGATGATTGACGGGCTCTGCGCGAAACTCAGGGAGGAGATGGGATCCTCTCCTGAGATAGTAATGACCGGGGGTTTCGCCGAAGCGATCTCTGAGGAATGCACCTGCGCGAACCGGGTTGACAAGAACCTTGCTCTCCACGGCCTGAGACTGCTCTATGAACTCAACTCTCAGATACTCTGCTAGGAAAATCGTCTCGGGAACCACCTGCTTCGTTCTTTCCCTTGAACTCAAAGACGGCCGTCGCCACTGGGTTTTTCCAAACGCCGGATGGATGGACAAGAGGCAGAAGGCTATGGGGATCGAGTTTGAAGAAAACGACCTTTGGGCTTTTCTTTTCAGGCAGTCCTGCTCGGCTAAAGCCGATTTTTCCGTTTCTGGAAGATACGTTTTGCGGCGGGAGAGTTCCTGCAGGCTTTCTTTCCGTCTCGATGGTCCAAAGCTCCTCCAGGGCAGTTACGTCCTGCTTTCTCCAAGCTGGGGGCGTCACTCAAAAAGAAAGATGTGGCTTCTGATCCCCTCTTCGGGGAGGGAGCGTGGTCAGCAGTGACGGGCTATTTTAGGCCGAGGTCGGTTGATATTCGCGTATGGTTCCCCGTTTCCGGGAGGATCTCAACCCGCTTTTGGGATTCTCCGGGCCTCGGATCATAAAAGATTTCTTTTTCGTTCGCCAAAAACAGTTCCTTCCACAACGCGTAGCCCTTTCTGTTCATATGGAGGCCGTCTTCTGTGAACAGTTCCTGTCTTATGTCTCCATTCTCATTTAGCATATAGTCGTAGACATTCAGGTAAAAGGTCTTTGGTTCTCTCGACAGGAACTGTCTTACAAGATCGTTTGACGCCTCGATTCTCTTGAGAAAATGGAGCCTTACGGGACTTGGTTTTATGGAGACGAACGTGAATTTCGTTTGGGGATAGAATTCTCTGAAGCGGTAGTAAAAGTCCACGAAGAAATTCAGTACCTGCTTCGGCAGACAGCCGTCCCCTATGTCGTTGTCGCCCGCGTAGAAAACCAGGGATCTGGGGTTGCTCGGTTTTACAAGGCGTTCGAAGTAGTGCAGGCAGTAGGCGATCCTGGCACCGCCGAAACCAAGGTTAGAAACATTGTATTCGGAGAAATTTTTTGCCATGCCTCTCCAGAGGCGAAAGCTTGAACTGCCGTAAAATACCGTGGCGTCATTCTTCTTCCCCACGTGACGTCTCTCAAGAATCCTCACGTCCGGCTCAAACAGATTCTTATCGATTACGAGAGACTTTTTTTCGACCTGCTCAAAGGTTTTTAAGTTTATCTTGGTGGATTTCGCCCGCCTCGCAAGTCCCGCCGCCTCTTCCACGTAAGCCCTGTACTTGTTTCCGTACTCCTTGACGAACTCAAAAAGCTTGTCTTTGTTCTCCCCGGGGTTTTTTACGTAATCGGATATCCTGAAGGGTTTTTTTATTACCAGAGAAAACACGTTCTGGTTTATTCTCTTGTCGAAGTTCGCCACCGCTATGGGAACTATACAAGGTTCAGGTTCAATTGACGCGGCCAGGAGAAAGGCGCCCAGTCTGAACGGTCCGGGCGATTCCTCGGTTGTCATGCTGGTTCCTTCGGGACTTATCACTATGTTAAATCCTTTCCCGATGTGCTCCCTGGCTGTGTCGTAGAATCTTCTCCTCGATTCTTTTCTCCGCTCGGGGGTCTGGCTCGCGGTGTCAGATTCGTCGGTGTAGACGTTCATGTGCCCGAGCCTTTCGTAGTAGTACTCGTGCCCGTATTCTTCAGCCCTCGGGACGCGCACGACGCGGATCCCGGCTTCGCCGTACTTGGTGTAGAGAACCATGGAGCTTATGAAGTGGGAATCGAGCGTAATCTGGAAATGGTTTGGAAGCGTGTTGTAGGGGTGGTTCAGAAGATGATTGTATATGAATATGTGCCCCGGCCGGTCTGGCAGGTTCTCCCAGCCTTCGATTACGTAAGGGGTGCTTTTGAAGACGCCCGCGAACTGCTTGGCTGCCATTGTTCTTATTTCGCTCGGAGAAAGCGACTTGGGCGCGGCGGTAACGGACTGATAAACGTTTTTCAGGCCCTCGAAAAAGTTGTATTCCTTGTAGATCTTTCCGAGAATATCAAGACTGAGACGGGACATATCCCTCTCGAGGCTTTCGCCTTCTTTCTCCAGTCTGAACAGAAGCCGGAAAGCGTCATCAAGCGTAAGCGGGTTGTTCAGCAGATGAGGGAGCTTGTGGATAGGGGAGTTCACGCTTAACTGCATGGCGTTCTGCTCGATAAGGTTGCTTATGGCCAGTATTTCGCGCTCGTATCTTTGCGATATGAGTCCCGCGCGGGCGTTTCGAAGCCGGATCGACACGAGCCACAGAAGTCTTCTGGCCAGGGCTAGGGCCGAGTGTGGGTCCTGATTCAGGATTCTATGAAGATTTCGGGCGCTTATGTGGTAGACAACCGAGTTTCTGCTCGCAACAGCGGTGATGTCGTTTGATCCGTCGGGAGCGGCGCCCATCCATCCGATCAGGTACCCGGGGAGGTTAATCAGATGAAGCGCGGCGGATTCCTCGATTTCTTCCTGCGCCCCGTCGGGCGAGAAGCACAGCGCCGCCTTTCCGTAAGCCAGTATGTCTATTCCTTTCGAAGCATCCCCCTGGTTAAATATGGCTTCGTTGTTCAGATAGTATTTTTTCTGGGTCGCTTTTGCCAGCTGGCGCAGTGTCTTGTCGGGGAAAACTTCGAAAAAAGGGGATTGCCTCAGAAGCTGAAGCGGGTTAGGTACGGATATGTATTTCCCTTCATGGGAGGAAACCCCCGTTTTTCCCGTCTCAATGTCCCAGTTGACGTTGTTATATTCTGCAAGCCCGGTCCTGACATGCTTTAGAAGGTTTATACTTTTGCCGAGAACGAACAGGAGGAATTCGCGGCCCAGAAGGGGTTCCTGGTCAAAGAATTTCTCAAGATTCTGGTGACTCCACTTTAGCAGGACGCAGGGACTCTCGCATGTAATCGTTGTGTAGTAGCGTTTGGGAGAGCGGAAGCCCGACCAGCCTACGGGAGTGAATCTCTCGTCACTTTTTCCCACCGAGAATTCATCGGTTCTGTCTTCGACACTGATTGAGAAATTCACCAGGCCCTCTACGAGGAAGTAGAAAGAATGGCTCGGTTCGAACTGTTTGGTGAGAACGTAGCGTTCAGGCACTTCTGCCAGTTCGCCTATCTTAAGCAGGAAATCGGTCTTGTCTTTCTCGAAATTCGAAACGAACGGAAGTTCGCTGAATATCTCTGTTTTTTCCCGCATAAAAGTAAATCATACCTTTTTTGTTGGCATAATGTACTTTAATAGCCGGAAGTCGGCTGACCGTCCGGACAAGACCGGGGGCTTTTTCGCAATTTTGTTAAAAACTACAGAAACTTTTTCCAAGGAGACTCAGGTGATAAAACGTATGGTGATGTGGAAACTGAAGGATTCGCACGAAGGAATGAGCAAGGATGAGCTTATTGCCAAGTTCAAACAGAAAGTAGAGGGATTGAAAAGCGCTGTTCCGGAGATAAAGACTATGGAGCTTGGCAAGAGTTTTAGTGAGCTTCCCGTCGCGTACGATGTAGCTCTCTATTCTGAGTTCGACTCGAAGGAAGATTATGAAGTTTTCCTGAAGCATTCCGAGCACGTGAAGGTCGGAAAGTTCATCCGGCAGATAAGAACGGACGTGGCTCTCGTCGAATACGAAACGTGATTTTCTTGGGTCCGCCTTGCTGTTGAATAAAGGGATATATCGAGCACAGGCACCCTGTTATCCGCTTTTATCGGCATAATATACTCTGTTGTCAAAAGCCGGATAGCTGCTTAGGCAGGATGGAGGATTTTTCGCAATTCCGGGGGAATAATATATACTGTTCAGCACGGATACTTTTTCCAAGGAGATCTAAGTGATAAAGCATATAGTGATGTGGAAGATCAGGGAGTCGCACGAAGGGGCGGACAAGGATGAGCTCATGGACAGGATCAAGGAAGAACTCGAGGGGCTCAAAAATGCCATTCCTGAGATAAAGACAATGGAGATCGGCAGGAATTCTAACGAGCTTCCCACATCGTTTGATATCGCTCTTTATTCAGAGTTCGAATCGCAGGAAGATCTTGATGTCTACAAGGAGCATCCCGAGCACCAGAAGGTCGCGCAGTTCGTTCGGCAGGTAGCTATGGATGCGGTTGTCGTCGACTACGAAACATGATTTTCTGGTTCTTTCTGGCGGTTGAATAAGGAGATATATCGAGTGCGGACACCCTGTTATCTGCGTACATGTGGTAACCGAGCGTGGCTATCATGGCCGCGTTATCAGTGCAAAGAGCGGGCGAGGGGATAAAAACATTTATTCCTTTCCTTCTTATTCTCTCTTCGCTTAGCTGCCTTAACCTTGAGTTGCATGCTACCCCTCCTGCCAGAACAACGCCTTCCACTCCGTTTTTCCTCGCGGCATTAAGCGTCTTGTCAATAAGAGTTTCCACTATGGCTTCCTGATACCCGGCGCATACGTTAAAGAGTTTCTCTTCGCTTTTAACCGGGTTCTTCCTTATGTGGTTCAGAAGAGCGGTTTTAAGCCCGCTGAAACTGAAATCGGGGGATTCATTGTTAAACGGTCTTGGAAAACTGATGGCGTCGGGGTCGCCGTTTTTTGAAAGCCTGTCTATTTCGACTCCTCCGGGATATCCGAGACCGAGGGCTTTCGCTCCTTTGTCAAAAGCCTCCCCCGCGGCATCGTCTCTCGTGCTTCCGAGAAGTTCGAAGTCAAGAAAGCCCCTTACCATGTAAAGGTTCGTGTGTCCCCCGGAAACTATGAGTGCGACAAACGGAAAATCAATTTCGTTCTCCAGATGTGCCACCGCTATATGCGATTCCAGATGGTTTACTCCCACAAGTGGTTTCCCATGGGAGAACGAAAGGGCCTTCGCGGTCGAAATTCCGACCATGAGCGAACCTATGAGTCCGGGTCCCTGGGTTACCGCTATGGCTTCAACTTCGCCCGCTGAAGTCTCGGCAGTCTCGAGTGCTTGATTGATTACCTGGAGAATTATTTCCGTGTGCATGCGCGACGCTATCTCCGGGACGACTCCGCCGAAGGCGTTATGAACGTCGATTTGAGAGGAAACCACGTTTGAGAGCATCTGTTTTCCGTCTCTTACCACTGCTGCGGAAGTCTCGTCGCATGATGTCTCAATACCCAGAATGAGATAAGACATAAACCGAACCTCTTTGATGAACTGGATAATAACTTTACCCGAGTGTTCGATTTAGTGAACGGGAAGGGCTTTCGGTTTTGCCCAGTTTCCATGGGAACAGGTTCCGGTTAACATTCGGTGGGTTGTGAGTGTTTTTATATTGTAGAGATTTTGATGCTGAAGATCTTCAGGGTACTGGTTCCACCTCTTTTTATTTTTCTGTTGCCTGCCTGCGGCTGCGGGGAAAGAACCGCCCCGGGCGAACATGTTGAGGTTCCACCAGAATCGATATCCGAGGAAACTCATTCGGAACCAACGCCTGCTGAAACTCCTGGGGAAACAGCGCCCCCGGAGATTCCCGTGGACCCAATGCTCTCGGGCATATCCCTTCCCGAGGGTTTTTCGATCTCCCTTTATTCAAACGAAGTACCCGGTGCGCGCTCGCTTGCTCTTGGAGCCGACGGCACATTGTTTATCGGTACCAGGTCTAAAACCGTGTACGCCCTTAGCGATACGGACGGCGATAATTACGCCGAAACTGTCCATATAATTGCGGATAACCTCAATACTCCAAACGGTGTCGCGTTCCGGGACGGGGCGCTTTATGTCGCGGAAATAAGCCGGATTCTCCGCTATGACGGGATCGAGAGCCGTCTCTCATCTCCTCCGGCCCCCGTAGTCATCATTGATACGCTTCCCAGGGATACGCGTCATGGGTGGAAGTTCATCCGGTTCGGACCGGACGGAGAACTCTATGTTCCGGTCGGAGCGCCGTGCAACGTCTGCAGAAGGGGCTACGAGCGCTACGCGGCGATCCTGAGGGTCAATCCCGACGGAACGAATCTTGAGGTTTTCGCCCATGGAGTGAGAAACACCGTGGGCTTTGACTGGCATCCGGAATCTGGCGTGCTTTGGTTTACGGATAACGGAAGGGATAACATCAGCAGAGACCAGCAAGTTAATGACAACAGCCCTCCGGATGAACTTAACCGTGCCACAGAAGCCGGACTTCATTTCGGTTTTCCTTACTGCCACGGGGCGGATGTTCAGGATCCGCAGTTCGGTTCGGAGCGCGGCTGCGATGAATTCACTCCTCCCCAGTGGGAGCTCCCCGCGCACGTTGCGGCACTCGGCATGCGGTTCTATACGGGTTCCATGTTTCCCGCGTCCTGGAGGAACGTGATTTTCATCGCGGAGCACGGCTCATGGAACAGAAGCGTGCCCATAGGTTACAGGGTGACCTCAGTGCACCTCGACGAATCGGGGAACGCGGCTTCATACGATGTGTTCGCCCATGGGTGGCTTGGGAGTGACGGAACTGCCTGGGGAAGGCCGGTTGACGTTCTGGTTGCCCCCGACGGAGCGCTGCTCGTATCCGATGACCGCCGGGGAGCCGTTTACAGGATTTCCCGCTGAAAGATCGGGGCATAACCAAGACATTTTTGTTATCCAAATTATTTGTAAAGGAACCCATAATCCCCAAAAGGAATGATGAAAGAGATAGTAAGTAGCGGGGCCAGAAGGCATACGGATGGGATTGTCCGTGGTGCTAGGATACTTAAAATGCGAAAAACCATGCCCGTTGATTTCAGCGTCAAAATCGGGTAACCTGTAGGCATTCTGAAAATTCCAAAGGGGTGAACATCTGAAATAGTTTTCTGAGACCGATCTAGTATCATACTATACAGAAGAACTGTGTCAGAGAGAAATGTTATGTCAGAATTGCTAGAACAGAGAGTAGAACGAATTGAAAAAGATGTTGGTGAGATTAAAGACACCGTAAACCAACTTTCTACAACTGTCGAGAGAATAGAAACCAAAATAGACGAAAGAGAAAAGGCAATCAAAGACAAGTTTGAAGACCATACAAAGAGGGTGGACAGACTAGGTTTCCGATTCTGGGCATTGGTTGTTGTAATAATTGGTGGACTGCTTTCACTTGTCCACAAGGCTTACTTCTAGGCGAGCAACAAATGAGCGAGAAGAACGAATGGGACAATGTGGACAAGGCATTTTCTGAAAATTCAAATAGGGGTGCCCAATAATGTCAGACAAGAAAGAGACTCCAAGGGACATAGAAATCTTGCCGAGCGATTATGAGCCTACGCAGGCTGAGATGAACGAGACATTTAGCATTGATACTACGCCAGAGGCGTTGGCTAAGGCTGTAATGCAACCGGTAAATGTTCATAGGAAAGATGTGTCTGAGCACAAGGCCAGTCGCTCAAAGAAGTCTTAATTCAGAAGAGTTTCGGCACTATTGTATATAATTCCCTAATCAATGTCCGAAGCGTTTTTGGCAAGGGAGCCATTGCTCATGAGTTCTTCTCGAAAAAAAGAGAAAATACCCACCGGGTCCGTGATAACCCGAGACCCTTTTCCCAAATCAGAAAAGATATATGTGGGCGGAAAAATCCACGACATAAAGGTGGCCATGAGGGAGGTTGAAACCGACGATTTCCTCTCGGATGCCCCGGATGCTGACCGCTTCAGGATAACCCTTTACGATACAAGCGGTCCCTATACTGATCCCGATGTTGACATTGACGTTCACAGGGGTCTGCCGTCGCTTCGCGAAAAGTGGATAAGGGAGCGGGGAGATGTCTCGGAGCTGCCCGATTTCTCCTCGGAATTCGCCAGAAAAAGGCTTGAGAGGGCAAACGGGATAACCTTCGGGAACATAAGAAAGCCCCTTCGTGCCTCGCCCTCGCGAAACGTAACCCAGATGCACTATGCGAAAAAGGGAATCATAACGCCCGAGATGGAGTATATCGCCATAAGGGAGAACCAGAGAATCGACGAGCTCAGGGAGGTCTACGGACAGCTCGGGGCTTACCACGAGGGAGTAGATTTCGACGCGCGCATTCAGACCGGCTGCATCACCCCCGACTTTGTCAGGGAGGAAGTTGCCGCGGGGCGCGCCATAATTCCGAACAACATAAACCACCCGGAAAGCGAGCCCATGATAATAGGGCGTAATTTCCTCGTGAAAATAAACGCGAACATCGGAAATTCCGCCGTTACCTCAAGCATTGAGGAGGAGGTAGAGAAAGCAGTCTGGGCATGCCGGTGGGGAGCCGACACCATAATGGATCTCTCGACCGGGGACAACATTCACGAAACCAGAGAGTGGATAATAAGAAATGCCCCGGTTCCCGTGGGAACCGTTCCCATATACCAGGCCCTTGAAAAGGTTAAGGGAAAACCGGAGGAACTTACCTGGGAGATTTACAGGGATACCCTCATAGAGCAGGCGGAGCAGGGAGTTGACTACTTCACGATACATGCGGGAGTGCTCCTTCGCTACATTCCGCTTACCGTCGACAGGGTTACGGGGATAGTTTCAAGAGGCGGGTCGATAATGGCCAAGTGGTGTCTCTCGCATCACAGGGAAAGCTTCCTCTACACCAATTTCGAAGAGATCTGCGAGATAATGAAAGCATACGACATAGCGTTTTCTCTGGGTGACGGCCTTCGGCCGGGCTCCATAGCCGACGCGAACGACGCCGCGCAGTTTGCCGAGCTTGATACCCTCGGAGAACTTACCCAGATAGCCTGGAAGCATGATGTTCAGGTTATGATAGAAGGTCCGGGACACATCCCCATGCAGATGATAAGGGAGAACGTGACCAAGGAGCTTGAGATATGCGGAGAAGCCCCCTTTTACACTCTGGGTCCTCTGGTTACCGACATAGCACCCGGCTATGACCACATAACTTCCGCAATAGGGGCGGCTATGATAGGCTGGTACGGTACCGCAATGCTCTGTTACGTTACCCCGAAGGAGCATCTCGGTCTTCCCAACAAAAAGGACGTAAAGGACGGGGTCATAACCTACAAGATCGCCGCGCATGCGGCGGATCTTGCGAAGGGTCATCCCGCAGCGCAGCTTCGCGACAACGTGCTAAGCAAGGCCAGGTTCGAATTCAGGTGGAATGATCAGTTCAATCTCTCTCTTGATCCGGATACGGCGCGCGAGTTTCACGACGAGACTCTCCCTGCCGAAGGGGCCAAGGTTGCGCATTTCTGCTCCATGTGCGGTCCGAAATTCTGCTCGATGAAGATCACGCAGGATATAAGGGATTACGCAAAAGAGCAGGGTCTCTCGGAGATGGACGCCGTTCAGAGGGGGCTTGATTCCAAGGCGAGGGAATTTGCGGATAGGGGGAAAGAGATATATGTTGAGCGTGGGGATTAGACCAGCGGCGGATGATATTGACAAAGCAGACTTTCTCCTGATAGCAAGCCTGCAATGATATTCCTCCAAATCGAAATTCTGTAGCGATGGCAATACGTATTTCAGTACCGAAGAAACAGGTTGTGGACTTCTGCGAGCGCTGGAGTATTGTCGAACTGGCTTTTTTCGGTTCTATCCTTCGAGATGATTTTGGACCCGACAGTGATGTAGATGTTCTGGTACAGTTTCACCCGCAGGCTCGTCACGGTTTTCTCAACATGGCCTGCATGGAGCAAGAACTGAGCGAAATCCTGCAAAGGAAAATAGATATGCTCTCCCGCCCCGCAGTCGAAAAAAACCGAAATTACATTCGCCGGGAAGCAACCCTTAAATCCGCCGAGGTATTCTATGCAGCGCAATGAATCTGCTTACTTGCTTGACATGCTCCTCGCCGCACAAGACGTTGAGGAATTTACATCTGATCTGACGTTCCAGCAGTTTCTCCATAGCCGATTGCATCAGCATGCCATTCTAAAAATAATTGAAATCATCGGGGAAGCTGCAACCCATGTTGGAAAAGAAACCAGAAAGGCAAATTCCCAGATTCCATGGCAGAGCATCACAAGCATGCGAAACCGTCTTGTTCATGGTTATTTCGATGTGGACCTAGACCGGGTTTGGGAAACAGCGCAGAGGGATATTTCTCAACTGATTGAACTTGTTAAACCGCTTGTTCCGCCGGATGAGAATTAACGCACAAATGCAGTTGCGGGTGTTTTTATTCAAGGGGCGGGTTCCTGCCAACAGCGTGACATGAAAACTATCGTTTTTTATGGTAATATCCAACATGGGTAGCGGCAGAAATGTGGCTGATATCCAACCACCCCGTCATGGAGTGTGATGCACTTTGCCGCGCGTCCGCATCTCTGTTGCGGGGTATGATAGGGGTTGGAATTTGACCACCGGAACAGGGCCTGTTTTGTGATTAAATCACCAGTGAGAGAGTGCCCGTATGCTCTCTGTTGCCTCCCTTATATTATCTGTATGATATTACGAGAGAAAAGTCGGACTCAGCAGGTTCAGCCCGACTGTACATTCATACCGCAGAGCGGATTTTCTTAAGTCCGTAAGCGTTTAACTGTTTGGGGTCTTCATGAACAACCTCATCAGGGGAGGAACCGTGCGATGAGATATATAATCCTCATTGCGGCGCTGTTCGCTGTTTACGCACTGTTAGTAGTCCCGCCGGGCAATCGCCTTCCTCTCTGGGCGAGGACGATAATTCTGTATACGGCTACAATGACCGTAGGCATCCTCGCAACTGATAAGTTTTCTGACATCTGGATTGGCTGTTAAAGCAGTCAGCCAGAACGAGCGTTTTTAATAGTGAACAACGATAAACCTTTTCGTGGAAGCCTTTTCTCTCACGATTTTCTCAGTCAGTCTGTAAAAGAACTGCCTGATTGGAAAGACCTTGATTCTGATTCGGTAGACAGTTTTTATGAATCTCTAATAGAGATTTTCAGCAGGTTTCCCGTCGGACAGAAACCCAATGAAAGCCAGACGGAAACTGATCTGATCTGGCCGGTACTCGGACTCCTTGGGTGGGATTCAAGTCTGAAACAGCAGAACCTTGCCGTGCGGGGAAGGCAGGATGTGCCCGACGGTCTTCTGTTTGCGGATGAAGCGGCCAAAGAGCAGGCCAACGGTTTTGCTGAAGAATGGAAGCGTTACCAGCTCGGTCTTGCCGTGGTTGAATGTAAACGCTGGCTTCGTCCCCTCGATCGCAGATCGGGAACTCCGGGGGAAATGACGGCGCCCTCGACCCAGATGCTTCGCTATCTGAGGCGTGTGGACGATGTGACTGAAGGGAAGCTCCGTTGGGGCATTCTGACAAATGGAGCGAGATGGCGGCTTTACTATCAGGGCACCCGGTCGGTCT
>JAPOYE010000007.1 GCA_026706695.1 Candidatus Dadabacteria bacterium
CTGCCCGTAACTTTTTAATAAAACTGCACCCCGTATCTAGAACGGAATCACCGTGCGAGAAGGGGCGGAGTAATGGAGAAAAATTGCGATTTTCTTGTTGTTGGCGGAGGAATTGTGGGTCTTGCAATCACAAATGAACTTCTTCTGCGCGGCTGCAGTAACATCATTGTTTTGGAAAAGGAAGAGAGCTTGGGGGCGCATTCAAGCGGCCGAAACAGCGGGGTTCTCCACGCCGGGATCTATTACACGCCCGATTCTCTGAAGGCGCGGTACTGCATTGAGGGGAACCGGATGATGAGAGATTTCTGCCACGAAAACGGAGTCGCTATATCCGAATGCGGCAAGGCTATCGTGGCGGACTCCGAGGAGAAGCTTGAAGGACTCCAGGCACTTCAGCAGAGGGCGCAGAGAAACGGAGTGGAGTCGTATCTTATCGATGAAAAAGAGCTTGCAGAGATAGAACCGCATGCCGCTACGTTTGAGAAAGCCATATATTCTCCCGCGACATCGGTGTTTGACCCTATGGGCGTTTTGGAGGCTCTTTGCTCGAAGATTAAAAAAACCGGGAAAGCACGTGTGCTTTTTGACACGGTTTTTATTGGACAAAAAAAGGACCGGGTTGCCCTTACGAGCGCGGGAGAGATAGCTTATGGAAAACTCATAAACGCTGCCGGGCTCCACGCGGACGTCATAGCGTGCCAATTCGAAGTGGGTCTTAGGTACAGAGCCATCCCTTTTATGGGTTCCTACAGCGAACTTACGAAAAAAAGTACTTATCTTGTCCAAGGAAATATCTATCCGGTTCCCGACCCGAGAATGCCTTTTCTGGGGGTGCACTTTACGAGGAGCACTTCGGGACGGGTCTTTATCGGTCCCACCGCCGTGCCGGTTCTGGGAAGGGAGAGCTACGGATTTCTTGAGGACCTGGGGTTAGAGTCGTTCCGGTTTCTTTACAGAAATGCGTCGATGTTCGTAAGTGACGGCGGATTCAGGGCAAATGCGCTCTCCGAGGTGAAAAAACATCTGGGGTCCCATTTCTACTCAGAAGCTAGAAAGCTGGTTCCCGGTCTCCTGCCCCGTCATCTAGTCTCTTCTGCGAAAACCGGTATCCGTTCGCAGCTTGTGGACTGGAAGGAGAAAAAACTTGTTATGGACTACGTCGTCTGCAGGGAAGAGAACACTGTTCACGTTCTAAACGCCATATCGCCCGCTTTTACATCCTCGATGTCGTTTGCCAAGCATGTAGCGGACATTCTGCTTGAGGAAGAAGCTCGCTAGAAGCAGTGAACACGGGGCTTTTTTATGCCCGGCCTTATTTTTTCCATTTTTCCTTGAAAAAATCCCGGCAATCGCATTTAATATTTATCCATATTCATCCTTTTTTCCATTGAGAAATTGCTTTAACCGGACTCGAAAATGCCCGAGCAAAGAGTCATAAGAAATTACGTCGACAGGCCCAACTCCTACACCATCGGATCATATCTGTCCTCGGGGGGATACTCGGCGCTGAGAAAAGCCCTTGGCATGGCCCCCGGAGAAGTAACCGACGCGGTCAAGAAATCGGGTCTGCGGGGAAGGGGAGGGGCTGGCTTTCCGGCGGGGATAAAGTGGAGCTTCATCCCGCCCGACTCAAAGAAACCGGTTTATCTCTGCTGCAACGCCGATGAGAGCGAACCCGGAAGCTTCAAGGACAGGGAGATTCTGGAGAAAGATCCCCATCAGATGATAGAGGGCATAATAATCGCCTGCTACGCTATCCGCTCCCACAAAGCCTACATATATATAAGAGGGGAGATGCCGTACGGTGCCAAAAGGATACAGCAGGCAATAGAGGAAGCTTACGAACACGGCTATCTCGGCAAGAACATACTCCTAAGCGGCTTTGATCTCGATATGAAGCTGTATATAGGCGCCGGCGCCTATATATGCGGGGAGGAGACCGGTCTTCTTGAGTCAATAGAAGGAAAAAAGGGAGAGCCGAGACCCAAGCCTCCTTTTCCGGCTCAGGTGGGCCTTTTCGGCTGCCCCACCATAGTCAACAACGTGGAGACGCTTGCATGCGTTCCCCATATAATAAACAACGGGGCGGACTGGTTTGCTTCGATAGGGACTCCCAGAAACACCGGAACCAAGATTTTCGGGCTGAGCGGGCATGTGAACAAGCCCGGGCTTTACGAACTTCCCCTCGGAATAAATCTTCTTGAGCTGATTGAGGAGTACGGCGGAGGAGTTCCTGGAGGAAGAAAAATAAAAGCGGTTTCTCCCGGTGGTTCTTCTTCCGCGGTTTTTTCCGCGGATGAACTGGACATTACGATGGATTTCGATACCGTTGCGGCTGCGGGCTCCATGCTTGGGACGGCGGGAGTAACTGTGATGGATGAAACGGTGAGCATGATCAAGGTAGCCCAGAACCTTGCCCATTTCTACAGAGATGAGTCATGCGGCCAGTGCGTTCAGTGCAGAGAAGGGACGTGGTGGCTTGAGAAGATACTGAGGGAGATTGACGAAGGCAAGGGATCCATTGAGCACCTCGACATAATACTTGATGCGTGCTCGCAGATGAGGGGAACGACCATATGTGCCCTTGCAGATGGCTGCGCCATGCCCGTTGACTCAATAGTGAGAAAATTCAGAGACGAGTTCGAAGAGCATATAAAAAGAGGATATTCTTAGCGCTTGTGGTTTATAATACGAACTAGTTATATCTAACCGCTTATGGCTCGGTTAAAGAAGTAAGAAGTTTTAAGGGGAGAGAGGTAGGATTTTACAACAAGCTTTGGCGCCGTCAGGGGATTGAGGGGCGTACTCCGGACGAAGTTTGTTAAGATTTGGGTGGAAAGTTGCCGAGAAAGGAAGCAGCTTTAAATTGTTCGGGAAAAAAAAGAGAAATTCTTCTTTCAGGTCGATAGGGCCCACTTTTCTAGATGACCTATTCGGCGGTGTTGTCTCCGCGATCGTAATTCTGCCGATGGCGTTAGCCTTTGGCGTTGCCTCGGGGCTAGGGCCAGTTGCCGGAATCTACGGTGCCGTCGCAGTGGGATTCTTTGCCGCCACGTTCGGCGGCACGCCTGCGCAGATCTCCGGTCCCACCGGTCCGATGACTATCGCCATGGCTGCGATTGTCACCCTGTATGCCCACGACCTGGCGACCGCATTCACCATCGTCATGCTGGCCGGCCTGATACAGATATCTTTGGGGTTTCTCCGGGTCGGACGCTTTGTGGGGTACACTCCATACTCCGTGATTTCCGGTTTCATGACCGGGATCGGCGCGATCATCATAATCCTCCAGGTCGTGACTATCCTCGGTGCTGAGCCGATTCCGGGAGGGCCGCTTGTCCAGATTGCTGCTTGGCCGGAAGCCATTGCCAACCCCAATCCGCACGACCTTGCTGTTGGTTTAATCGCCTTGGCTATTTGTATTTTCTGGCCCCGCCGGATACGACGCTTCCTGCCCCCTGCGCTGGCCGCCTTGACGATCGGCACCTGCATTGCGTTGTTCGGACTCAACGAGGCACGAACCATGGGCGCGATCCCTGCGGGCCTTCCCGCGTTTCAGGTTCCGCAGATAGGGCTGGAATCAATCGGGCACTTTTTGGAGCCGGCACTGATTCTTGCGCTTCTCGGTTCCATTGACAGCCTGCTGACCTCGTTGATAGCAGATTCTCAAACCCGCACACGCCACAACCCCGATCGGGAACTCGTGGGGCAGGGCCTCGGTAATCTGGCGGCCGGTATTCTGGGCGCGTTGCCGGGCTCGGGAGCTCCGCTGGTCACCGTCACCAACATCCGGGCCGGCGGGCGCACTCCGCTTGCGGGCATCCTGACCGCGATCTTGCTGCTCGGCCTGCTGCTCGGCTTCGGCTGGATTGCCGAACCGATTCCGCTGGCTGTTCTGGCCGGCATTCTGATTAAAGTCGGCTGGGATATTATTGACTGGCGCTTTGTTGTCCATCTGCGGGTGATTCGCCTTGAGTATGTCTTTATAATGCTCCTCACCTTCCTTGTGACCGTGTTTGTTGATTTAGTCACCGCTGTCGCGCTCGGGTTGATCACTGCGGGCGTGGTGCGCTCGAGAGACTTGACTCAGAACGAACTGGAAGGCGTGTTTTCCCTGCCAGTTCTGGATTTTGATTCTTTACCGTCTTTAGCGGACATCAATCCCCATAACCTGCCGGTCGGATTCATCAAGTTAAGAGGAAGTTTCTCGATTGCTTCCGCAAACGAACTGACCCGAGTTATTGCTGCAGACATCGAGGATCACGACGTCATCATCCTCGACTTCTCCGAGACCACCAGCGTGGACGATAGCGCTGCGCTTGCGATCGAGGAACTCGTCCAGTCTGCCATTGATGATGACACCGCCTGTATCGTGTTGGGCCTGTCTGGTGACGTGGGTAAAGTCCTGCAATCTCTCAAGGTCTTCCACCGTGTCCCCGCCGGGAATTTCGTGGACACCCTTGACGAGGCGAAGCAGTTGTCCAAGAGCCTCCTTCACGAGCGCGGTGCCGATGACGAAGCCTAGCGAGGGAGGATGAACGGTGCCGTGCAGACGCGCTGGCGCATATGTTCACGCGCACCCATAGATTATCCGAGAGAATTTCTGAGCGTTTGATTTACTACTGCGGGATCGGCTTTTCCTCTTGTTGCCTTCATCACCTGACCGACGAAAAAACTGAGAAGCTTTGTGTCCCCGTTCCTATATCTCTCGACTTCCTTCGGATTTTCTTCGATTATTTTGCTTATAATAGAGGAAATCTCGTCTTCATCGGTAATCTGGGCAAGCCCCTTTTCGGTTACTATTTCTTCTGCGCGTTTTCCCCCGCTTATCATCTCGGAGAATATTTCCTTGGCGGTCTTGCGGTTTATTTTTCCTTCCCCGATAAGGTTAAGCAGTTCGGCGAGGTTCTCGGGCTTGACCGGAAATTCTGCTATGCTGTCTTCGTTCTCCACTTCTCTAAGCATCTCGTTTAATATCCAGTTACTCGCCGCCTTCTTGTCTTTCGTGTGTTTTGCACACTCTTCAAAGTATTCGGCAAGCGGTCTTGAAGATGAAAGCGTCTCGGCATCGTTTCTCGGTATATTGAATTCATCCACGAACCTGCTGAGTTTTTCTTCGGGAAGTTCCGGGAGGGACAGGCGGATTTTCTCCAGATAATCCTCCACCACCACAACCGGCAGAAGGTCCGGGTCCGGGAAGTACCTGTAGTCGTGAGCCTCCTCTTTTGATCTCATTGCGAACGTGACCCCTTTTTGGGAGTCGAAAAGCCTTGTTTCCTGGACCACCTTTCCGCCACTTCGCAGAACCGTCTCCTGTCTCTTTATTTCGTATTCTATGGCCCTTTGTATGAAGCGGAAGGAATTAAGATTTTTGATCTCGGTTTTAGTTCCGAGTTCGCTCTGCCCTGCCAGCCGCACGGAGACGTTCGCGTCGCAGCGCAGGCTTCCTTCCTCCATGTTCCCGTCGCAAACCTCGATATATCTGAGGATTGTCCTAAGTTTCTTTACGTATTCAACCGCTTCTTCAGCGGTTGAGATGTCGGGCTCGCTGACTATCTCCACAAGCGGCACTCCCGCCCTGTTGAGATCCACGTGGCTTTCAAAGTCGGAGTATTCGTGCACGAGTTTCCCCGCGTCTTCTTCCAGGTGTATTCGGGTTATCCTGATCTTTTTTTTGCCGTCCCCCGAATCTATCTCGAGATGTCCTCTGAGGCAAAGCGGTTCGTCGTACTGCGAAATCTGGTATCCCTTCGGAAGGTCCGGGTAGAAGTAGTTCTTCCTTGCGAATCTGGATTTCTGGACGATTTCGCAGTTGGTCGCAAGACCGGCCTTTATGGCGTATTCAAGAACCCTTTCGTTAAAAACCGGCAACACCCCCGGCATTCCCAGACAGACCGGATTCACCTGGGAGTTGGGGGGACTTCCGAATTTCGTCGAGGAAGAAGAAAATATCTTGGATTCAGTGGCAAGTTGTGCGTGTACTTCGAGACCGATTACCGCTTCGTACTCCATTGATCGTTCCTTTGGGAAAAATTTGATAAAGCAGCCGAGCGAAAATTATATATGTACTTGGCCAGCAGGCAACCTCTGGTCCGCGTATTTCTGTCTGGAACAGGGGATAGATCTAGCGGAAAGCCCCCTCAACGGATCAATCGTTTCTTTTTGACCTTTCGCCCCAAAAACTTTATTCTTTCTGCCCATGGAGGTGTATCCTCCTGTTGATTAGTTTGAGTGAATTCAAATCAATCGGATATGCCGCTTTTTTTTCAAACCCTCCGTACACCAGATTTGAATATAACTCAGAGGAGGACGTAAGATGAGGATTTTAGCAGTTTTAGCTGTTTCTTTAATGACATTGTTTACCTTTATGCCACTTCCCGCCCAAGCCGACGGCGACCAGAGCATAAAGGAGCAGATAGAGGACCTTAAGAAGCAGATAGAAAGGCTTGAGCAGCAGATGAACATGAAGGAGTACGAGGCCACGGTGAAAGATTCTAAGGCTTGGTACAACAAGATAAAGGTCAAGACCAAAAAAGGCGCGGGTCTTACTTTCCAGACCGCAGACAGCAACTACAAGCTCAGGATGCGCTTTTTTGGACAGTTTCTGGCCAACTACACAGATCCTGACGCTGACGAAGAGGGTTTCGGTTTCAGTGTAAGAAGCCTCTGGTTGATCTGGGACGGTAACGCTTTCGCTCCTTGGATGAAATACACGGTTCAGTATGATCTCGCAGGGGGCGGGCTAAAGGATATGAGGCTTTCGTTTGCCAAGAACAAGGCTTTTGTTCCCACGATAGGCCAGTACAAGGTTCCGTTTAGCAGAGAGTTTCTTACCTCAATTACCGCCCTGCAGCTTGTGGGAACCTCGATCATAGACGATTACTTTCGGTATGGCAGGGATATCGGTGGTGGTGTTTACGGTTTCCTCGGAGACGGTATGATTCGCTATGATGCGGGTGTTTTCCAAGGCGAAGGTGCGAACCAGAAAAACGACAAGGGTGATACCGGTATGCTCTGGGCAGGAAGGGTTCAGGCGGCCATTATCGGCGGAAAAGCCAGGAGTGTAAAAGAGAATTTTGCCAAGAGGCCAACGCTCATGGTTGCAGCCGCTGTTGCGGGTATAGATGTTGAGGACGGCAATGATGGCAATATAGGAATTCCATCCGGAGAGAGGGCGCTTGAGAGCGGAACAGTCACCTCCTTTACGGCGGATATAAACTACAGGGATCCAAGGTTCAACCTTACCGGAGAGTATGTAGGAAGGTGGGCCAATCCCGATGAGGGCGGTGTAGATACTGCCTATGATCAGGGTTTCAGGGTTCAGGGCGGTTTCTTCCTCCTTCCGAAAAGGATTGAGCTTGCATCGAGGTACGCGATGGTCATCTTTGACGATAGTGCCAGCGTTCTCGGAGGAAATGACCTTGACAACGTATGGACGTTCACCCAGGGGCTTAGCTACTACCTGAGCGGCAATCACAAGTGGAAAGTGCAGCTTGACTACACGTTCCAGAGGGAAGAGGATCTCGCTGGCGCAGAGTCTGATGAGTCGATTGTAAGAGCGCAGGTTCAGACCTACTTTTAGGGATGCGTTTGGAGATATAGTCAAATCTGGTGTACAGGAGCATAATCAAGCGGCGATCTGATAGTCTGTTTTCACCTCTGCCGTTTTATCCATTGCCTGCTCGATTCCATTTCTGAATTTCCCTCTTTTACATTTTGACGATATTGAACTTGGTGTGGTTTAGGAAGAGGAAAATATCTTCGATTCAGTGGCAAGCTACGCGTG
>JAPOYE010000008.1 GCA_026706695.1 Candidatus Dadabacteria bacterium
GTCAGCAATACATGAAGATTGGACGAACAAGATTGAATCATCGATTTTCACAGGAATCTTTTTTCTGCAACCGGACAAACTTAAGGCCAGAGGAATCTAGATGATTGCAAGGAACTTCGAGTCTTTGACGGAAGAAGGAGAGCCTGAGGAATACGGGCTTCGCAGTCGGTGTTGGCACCGTCTGAGAGCAGGAACACTCAGGGTGCCCGGCTTCTTCTCCCGCCTGGACTTCACTTGCAGCGCCGCGGGGCTGTTTCTGCTTACATGCGCCGTGCTGCTTTTGGCAGGCGGTTGCGGTGGAGGTGCGGAAGATGGCGCACATCCCCCTACAGTACCGCGTGGCCCAGCTCCGCCCACAAGGCCAAATCCGATTGAACTTGAATTTCGACCGACGGATCTCGGGTCTCCAGATGCGTCGGATGGCGAAGACTACCGAGACGCTGAATTCATGGCCCATTGGGGATTGGACGCCATCTCCGCCGATGAGGCTTACGGCCGGGGGTATTTTGGTCAGGGAGTGACCATTGCGGTGGCGGATGACGGTATGGACCTCACTCATCCGGACTTGGCCGTAGACGGCAGGATCAGGGCACCGTGGCATATTCGCAAGCGGAACAATATGGTGAGTGAAGCCTATAGGGAGGGAGTACACGGTACCTACGTGGCTATGATTGCGGCTGGGGCAAGGGGCAATGCCGACGGGAATTTTGAGATAACTGTTGATGATGGCGCGCGAATACCTACCAAGAACATTCATGGAGTCGCGCCGGAGGCTTCGGTCATGCCGATAGCAATGGAAGGTGGCGCGAATCCTGTGGTCGCAATGCGATACGCGGTTGAGAATGAAGCACAGGTGCTGAATCTTAGCATAGGGGTGGGGGCTCCTTCTACTTTATCTGCTCCTGTTCCCTGCAATTACGGGAAATACGAGGGGAGAGAAGGCATATGGCTTACCTGTAAAGGCCTGCCGTATTTCAGACCCCTTCTGGTGGAAGACCTGGGTCTGACAGGAGAGTTTGCCGATCTAGCTCTGACGCTTGAAGGTAAGGATATTGTCTTTGTGTGGGCGGCCGGCAACGATGAGTGGAATTCTGAAAGTGATTTCCGTGTTCCGATGTGCGGGAAAAACCGCATTAAGCCCGATGAGGAAGGATGTCCGCTTGGGGAGTTGGTGCATACTACAAAGCAAGACTTCATGGAGAATTTCAGATGGATTCACGATGCAGACAACCCTGAACTCACAGTTTCGTTCAGGGAGATGTGGGGAACGGAATGCGGCGAGGACAGCTGCGTTGAGTATAATTCCCCGGGAGGATGGAAAGAGGCTCCTAGGTTTGAGCCCGGGCTGCTGGGGAAATGGGTCGTGGTTGCCGCGTCGGATAGAAACGGCGCAATCTCTGGGTTTTCCAACGGATGCGGTGCGGCCAGAAACTGGTGTCTGGTGGCGCCCGGAGAAGGCCTGACAATTAATCCCGGTGATTCGCATGGGCTTAGGGGTACGTCTTTTGCGGCCCCTATGGTGAGCGGAGCGCTCGCGGTGCTCAAGAGCCGGTTTCCCGATATGCCGATGGAGGTTGTACAGGCCATACTGCTTGTTTCCGCGGACCCGGTTGGAATCCGGGAAGACAATCCCGAGGAACCGGACCCTGTCTATGGCTGGGGACGATTGAATCTGGGAGAGGCAGTTATCAAGCAGGATACAGTACGCCTTCCGTACTCCGTGCCCGGGACTGCCGGGGTGACGCGGGCGATTTTTCCGGGGTCCTACCAGCGCTCTCTGTTTCCCTCCTCCGTTCAGACCTATGCGGGCAGCCAGGACCGCAGCCTGCGGCAGGGGCAATGTGTGTCTCCATATGAGATTATCCGGCGATATCAGAATCGAAACGGAAGACCTCAACAAATGATTGGCAGAAACGGAGTCTGAGAAGTTCCTGAATAGTTCTTGAGCCTGGAAACTCAGCCACGGCCGTAAGGGTCTGTGGGCAGTGAAGCAGTTTCTTATCCGCCGGCAAACGGATCGGGAATATCGGGATGCCAGCGCGCGAAATGGTTTTTGTGCGCTTCCGTATAGGCTCCGGGCGGGTAGTACTTATCGTAGAAATCCAGGTCAAGATGATGGGCCTGCACCATGAACCGAAGGAACATTGGGTCTGAAAAAGCCGGGAACCTTCCGTACGTGTCGTAAACATAGTTGCAGATATCCTTTACAACCTGAATTTCGTCTCTGCTGGGCCTTTCAACCTCCGCGAGCACGCCGGTCGGATCCTTGTAGGGAAGCTTGTGCGATTCCCAGTTTGTCCATTTCATGTCGTTAAACGCTTCCACTGCTTCTCCCATGTCCTTGTAGTACGGCGGGCAGAACGCCTGAAACAGGTCATCCCGGCCCACGGCGATCGGGTTGGGATTTCCCGTGTCGCCCTGTATTTGCGGAGTCGCGAACCGAAAACCCAGCCCCCTGTTAAATGGGGTTCCCCCGAGCATGAACATGCTTGCGAATCCGCTGAAAAGCCATCCTCCGAGACCTAGGGTCTGAAGCGCAAGGACCATGTTCTGTCCCATAAAGGCCTGCTCCGCGATGTAGCCGTTTGCGAAGCGAAGCTCCGCTTCGACAAGCGGCATTCTTTTTGATTTGTCAAGAAAACCTTGCTCAAGCCAGTGCGCGGTCCCGGGCGGTCTCAGCCTGTGAAGCTCGTCGACGAAGTTGAACCTGTGGTCGGGCCTCATGTAGAAGAAGTAAAGGTTGATTATGCATGCCGAAAGGTCCGTTACCGGCATGAACACTGTCGTTCCGGGCTTGTTCACGTTCCAGAGATTATGGGCGGCGATTCCCGGAGGCTTCGACGGCAGGTCCGCCCTTCCGTCAGAAAGCTTGATCTTGGATTCGCGGAACAGCTCGAGTATCCGGTCCACTCTCTGGTGACGGGTCATTTTCTCGAGACCCTCAAAATCCTCGGCGCGCCGGTCATGCATCTTTATCATGTAGAGCCCCTCGTCGTTCGTGTAGAAAAGCTCTGTTCTGTGCACGTCCCCTAGAGCGGGGATGGTCTTGCTCGTAAACTGCATCTCAAGGTCAAGACCCACGTGAGGGGGGAAATCAGAGAGGTTTATGTTCTTTATGCCGAGGCCCGTCCACACCAGTATGGCTTCCTCAAGTTCCGACAAGGGAACCGGGTCGTGCTTGGATTTGTACTGCAGGGGTCCCTTTTCGATCTCCATTCCGAGGCCGAAGCGGCGGGATCTCCTCTGGAAAACGGCGTCATAGAAACCGTGGTCTATGGCGTGATCAAGACCTTCTGGGTATTCGCTCATGAATTTCTCCTTAATTTGGTTTTTCCGCTCCCGCGGACAGCTTTATTTTTCCTCCTCGGAACCGGGCTCGGCGACAAGTTTCATGTATTCGTTTTCCGTGATTATCTCAAGCGAACTCTCGACCCTGTCAAGAAACACCACTCCGTTTATGTGATCGTATTCGTGCTGGAACACTCTCGCCTCAAAATCCGAGAAATCCTCTTCGAGAAGATTGTTGTTCCTGTCCCTGTACGCCGCCCGGATGTATTTGTGTCTCGGCACAAGCGCCCGGAGCCCCGGAATGCTGAGGCATCCTTCCCAGCCTTTTTCCAACTTGTCGGACACCGAAACTATCTCAGGGTTGATTATCACCTTGGTCTCTGTTTCGGGAGCATCGGGGTAGCGCGGGCTGGCAGTTCCGGAGATTATGAAGATGCGAAGAGACTCGGATACCTGGGGAGCAGCGATTCCGACTCCGCTTGCTTCGGTGGCCGTCAGGATCAGGTCGTCAATCAGCTGCTGGATTTCCGGGTTGCTTATGTTTTCGACGCTTTCGGCTCTCTGCCTGAGCACGGGGTTTCCAAGTTCGGTGATTTCACGTTGCTGCGCCATGGCTGTAACTGACTGAAAACAGCCCGCCTACAGCGAATTGCGGGCCGGTGCTTAAGGTTCTATTATTATAAACAAAAAACCGGGAGGTTAAAGAAAGCTTCGTGGCGGAAATTGAACTTATACAGAGGGCAGAAGGGTTCGGAGAAAAGACCGCGGTTGAGGACTGGACGGGGAGTTTCACTTACGCCGACCTGCTCCGCGTTTCGCGTTTTGCGGCGCTTAACCTTCTCGGCGACGAAAAGGATCTTGAGGGGGAAAGGGTCGCGTTTCTGATTCCCCCGGGATTCGAGTACGTGGTGCTTAAGCTCGGCGTATGGATGGCGGGAGGAGTGTCGGTTCCCCTAGGCATCTCTCATTCTCCAAGAGAAATAGAGTACGTCATAGAGGACTCCCGCGCGGAGACGGTGGTTCTTCACCCGGACCTAGCAAGCAAGCTTGAGGGAGTGAGCTTCGGTGCCGAAGTCCGACTGCGAGAACTCTCGGAAGTTTTCCAGCCCGCCCGCGGAGAGCTTCCCGGGATTTCCGAAGAGAGAAGGGCGATGATCATATACACAAGCGGCACTACATCCAGACCCAAGGGGGTGGTCTCGACCCATCTCGGCATAAAAGCCCAGATAAAGAGCATGACGGAGGCGTGGGAGTGGACCCCTGAAGATTCGATACTCAACGTCCTGCCCCTTCATCATCTCCATGGAATACTGAATGTTGTTCTCTGCTGCATGTGGTCCGGTGCCAGATGCGTGATGATGGACGGGTTCAGCGCCCGGGAAGCATGGAAGAGGTTCGAGAGAAAAGACCTGACCCTGTTTATGGCCGTTCCCACTGTTTACTCCAAACTGATAGATCTCTGGGATGATTTTTCCGTCGGGGAGAGGAGACGCGTGAGAGATTGCCTTCTCGGCTTCCGTCTCATGGTTTCCGGCTCCGCGGCTCTTCCCGTGTCCGTTCTTGAAAAATGGAAAGAGATAAGCGGGCAGGTGCTTCTTGAGAGATATGGGATGACCGAGACAGGAATGGCTCTTTCGAATCCTTACAGAGCCGAAAGGCTGCCGGGATGCGTGGGCTTCGCAATGCCTGGGGTCGAGGTGGGAATTTTCGACGAGAACGACAGGCTGCTGGGAGCCGGGGAGCAGGGGGAGATCAGGGTAAGGGGGAAAGGCGTGTTTCTTGAATACTGGGGAAAACCGCGGGAGACGGAAAGTGCGTTTTGTGACGGATGGTTCAAAACCGGAGACATCGCATTTTTAGAGCGCGGAGGTTCCTACAGGATACTCGGGCGGGAATCCGTGGACATAATAAAGTCAGGTGGATACAAGATATCCGCCCTCGAAATCGAGGAAGTGCTGATGGAGCATCCGCTTATCAGAGAGTGTGCGGTGGTAGGGGTCGCCGACCCGATCTGGGGAGAGAGGGTGGGGGCGGCGCTCGTGCTGAGGGAAGGTCTTTCGATTGGTCTTGAGGAGCTTCGGGACTGGGCTTCCGGCAGGCTTGCCCGGTACAAGCTTCCGATGCGGCTTCTGCTGCTTTCCTCGCTCCCGAGAAACCCGATGGGAAAGGTAACCAAAAACAGCATTAAGCAGTCTTTTCAAAATAGTTTATAATCTCATTGTAATCCGAGGTCAGTCTTTTTTGGTTTCTAAGGATAGAGCGGAGAGAAAAATGAACCGGGTTGAGAACGCACCCATGTCTTCAAACGGCCGTGTCCGTTACGGTCCCGGCATGAGAGTCCTTATCGTCGGCGCCGGTGTTGCAGGACTTACGCTCTGCGGGCTTCTCGAGCAGCGGGGCTTTCGTCCCACCCTTGTGGAGAGGGCTCCACGGTTCGGAGATGTGGGATACGTTATAGTGGTCTGGCCTTCTGGCAGCAGGATACTCAAGGGGCTCGGTCTTTACGAGCTGCTCAGGGAGCGGGGCTGCGCTTTTACCGATTACAACATTTCCAACTACAGGGGCAAGGTTATAAACAGCTACACGATTGATTCCGTGGTTGAGAAGTACGGTCCCATAATAAGCATCTACCGGCCCGATCTGATAGACATACTCCTAGGGGCGGTAAGCGATGATTCGATCAGGATGAACACCACGGTCGTTTCCCTCGAGGACACCGCGGACGGAGTCGAGACGGTATTCAGCGACGGAAGCACGGGGACCTATGATCTCGTTATAGGATGTGACGGGATAAGGTCAGGAGTCAGAAAGGATGTCTTCGGCGACATACCGCTTCGCTACAGCGGCATGTCCGGGTGGGGCTTCTGGGTCAACCCGGACCTCTGCAAAAGCGAAGGGATCATAGAGTACTGGGGGAAGGGGAAATTTCTCGGGATGTGGCCGACGCGTGGACGTCTTGCCGTTTTCACCAGCGTGAGGAGAGAGTCCGGCGTCCGGGACAGCGTTGATACGAGAATAGAGAGCATCCGGCGGAGTTTCGCCGAGTTCGGAGGCGTGGTGCCGGAAATCCTGCGCAGTCTCGATGACCCCCGCGATATTTACTATGACGAATACAACGACCTCAGAATGGATAGCTGGTCGCGGGGAAGGGTGGTGCTTGCCGGAGACTCGGTTCACGCGATACTGCCGAACGCCGGCGCCGGTGTGTCAATGGCGATGGAATCGGCGGCCGTTTTGGCCGAGGAACTCTGCAGAACCGATTCAGTGAACCTCGCTCACGCCTTCTGGCAGTATGAGTCAAGAAGAAAGGGAAGGGTGAACAAGGTTCAGAACCAGTCAAGGATCATGGGGAAATTCATATACACCGAAAGCGGTGTTCTCTCGTCTATCCGTGATTATATTGTGAGGGTGTATTCGAGCAGACAGCTTTTCAGGTACTGGGACAACATGCTGAAAGATACCCTTTGAGATCAGTGTTCCCGGTTTAAAAATTTTTTGATTCCGGAGCGTAACTTTAATGAAATCATTCAAACATCTGCTTTTTTTCTTCGTCTTGACGGCGATTCTCTCGTTTCCTCTATCAGAAGCCCTTTCCCATGATTTCTCCGAGTCCATCTCGGCTACGGTAAAGCGTCTTACCCCTTCGGTCGTTAATATAAGCACGACAAACGTAATAA
>JAPOYE010000009.1 GCA_026706695.1 Candidatus Dadabacteria bacterium
TGCCGGGGAGTCAGATGCCTGCAGCGCCCTGACTTCCAGTGCGAAACTTGATTAAAGCCGGTTTGCTCTTTCCGTGCTCGTTCTTGGATCGAATCTCTAACTCGTATTCGGTGTTCGGCTTCAAATCTTCAAAACCACACCCGGTCAAAGGCGTTTCAAATCCAAAGCTCCAGTCTTCAGTGCCTGCTTCCCTAATGCGAACCACGTACGTAATCTTCGGAGACCATTCCGCTTCTATGTTCTCCTTTCCCATAAAATCCTCTAAACCACTTAAAAAGATAGAGAATGTCTTAGTGGCCCCATTCCATAAAACAGGAGGTTTGTCCTGACTTGCTGTTGACCAATCTTTTTCTTTCATTCCTTATTTCTTTTCAGTCATTCTTAACTTATATGTGCTCTTCTATGTTTCGGAACGTGCCATAAGTAAACAGAGAAGTGGTCCGATTTTTTAAAAAAGAGAATTAATCAACTTAAACATATCCTCAAATCTATTGAGTGTGTTATCAGAAAAATCTTTAGATTCTGCTCCAGAACGTGCCAAAAAATTTGCAGGACGATAGTGATTATACCTTGGAAGATTAAGGAATTTGTTTATTTGGAGAACTATACGGGGGATACCACTGTTCAAATCACCTGCGGATATATCTTCATGCTCATGAAATGCCGAGTTAAATATTTTTAGATATTCTTCCTTTTCGAACAGGTCTTCAATATCAGCTTCTTTTGCCTGTACAAATTTGTCAAAGAAAATAACTCTCTTCTCTTGAATGAGTTTTTCACGGGCAAGATTTTCTATATGTGATTTGCTGGATCTGTCTATGTTAGAATCAAGCAAACAAGCTATGTCAAGCTTGTTTCCTCTCAGAAGAGATACAAATGTCGCCACCTTCTCCATTCCTCCAACGGGTATTACAGTAATTTCTTTACTTAATCCCGTTCTATCATTTTGCTGGAGAATACCAGACATAATTTCTAAATAAATAAGATCGGAAACACCTTCTACCAAGAGATTGTTTCTTGAAATGTATAGGTTCTGGGCAATGTCATAACCTAACGCAGCTTGAAGAGGAAATAGTGTATTTGGGTCTTTTTCTTGTATGCTGGTCGATATGACCGATCCATTCTCTGTTTCTAGAACAGTGCGCACTCTCTCTAGGCGTTGTGAATCCACCATGAATGGAGAATGAGTTGTATAAATGATTTGATAATCTTCAGACAGCGTTTCGATAAATTTCAACAAATCTGCTTGAGCCGATGCGTGTAAATTTAAACCTGGTTCGTCAAGCAAAATAATATAATTGGAGCTTCTATCTTCTTGTATTTTCTTAAACCAAACCAAGAATGAAAAAAACCAGTTGAATCCTCTGCTTCTATTTTTAAGTGGTAGAGAAACTTTTGTTCTGTTGTTTCTGACTCTAATGTCTAAAATATGTTTAACTATGGTGACATTACCTTGATGATCCTTTTCTTCTTTCTTGTCTATATCAAATTGAATATCTAAGTTTTTATTAGCTGACCAAAACTCAAATAATTCTTCCGTTATGATTGTTTGGGTAGCTTCTAACTCCGCTTTGAAGTCTTCAAAATCATCTGCTTGAACCAGTTCACTTATTTTGATCTGAGCTAATTCAAAAAGTGCTTTGGCTGTTTTTGACTGGTCTTCGTCTAATTGAGAATTTTCTAGCTCTTCAATACAAATTCTTGATGGGAGTGCATAGTATTCATCATAGTAGAGATACTTTGGAAGATTAGGGGAAATATGTTGCCTGTAAATATATTCACTCAGACAGCTATTTCTCCATCCCCATTTATTTTCATAATATTTGCGTAAGGATTCTAAAGATGTTTTTATGGTATCGTCTTTGTAGCCTTCTATCAGTTTGTTCAGTTCTTCCTCACTAGAGACCTTATACAATTTATCATTAAGGGTTGTACTGGAAATTCCTAATGCGTTCGTTTTTTGTTTTAGAAACTTTTTATAATCAGATGTAATGCCGCTAACTATATCCTTTCCTAAATAATAAGTTTCCTTTCTAATAATATTTTGCTCGAATACTCCTGTACCAACATCTTCAGAAATTTTTGAAAGTAAGTCGGTGCTGATTTCGAACTCACAAGTTATTGCTTTAGCTCTTTCCCCATCTTTTTCCATTTTCTTTTTTTCTCTGCGGGGATAATCATGAGTCGCATTAAAGATGAACTTCTTATCTTTTTCAAAGTAATTTGTTTTTGCTAATGCTTCCAATATTGCAGTTTTCCCAGACTCATTCATTCCAACAAGTACTGTGATGTCCTTATCGACTTCAAATGATTGATCGTTTTCTATGCATTTATATTTATGGAGTGTTACTCTTTTGAGATTTATCATGATGTCTTTATTTCCGAATTTTTTCTTAATTTTTGCCCAAACAGCACTATAAGACTAACACAAAACATTAATTATTTCGTAACTGCCCCCGAATTATTAGCCCCATAAATGAGTGCTACGAGAGAGTGAAGTCATGTTGGGTTGATTATACTGCGTCCCTCAACGGTGACAAGAATTGACTCGTAGGCCGAAAGATCATTCAGACTCCTGGTATTGATTACCGAACGTACCCCCAGATGTTTTTTTCCATGTCCTGGCTCCGTAAAGACCAAGTACCCACAAACACCAGATTCGTATCCCTACCATGTCCAGCCTTCGGCGTCGAATTCACCCTCAAAAGCATCGGGAACAAGCGGCATGTCGTCGTCTGCGTTTGCCATTTCTTCAAATGCAACGCCCCAGTCATGGCGCACTCTCCGCACAGGCTCAAGCATGATGCCCCCGTTTGCTACACGCATCTCCAGTTCGTCGCCGAGACCACACTGCCTGATAACAGACGAAGGAATACGGATTCCCTTGGAGTTGCCGATAGATATCAATTTAGCTCTCATTGCAGTTCCTCCTTATACAATCGCACATTACTGTCCCAACGTTTAATCAAACAATTCCAGTTGGTTATGGTACACCGAGTCTGGAGACAAATCCAGCCCTTTCGTAAGTAGTTGATTTAACGGGATTTTTTCAAACAGAGTCAGGCTCAAAGTCTGTAGAATTGTGTAGAGACTTGCCTCAAGATCAAGCCTTTTCTTAATGATTGCAATAAGCACATATACCGAAACCGCAATCCATATCTGGGTCTTTACAGCATTTTCCGACTCACCATGGAAACTCTTGATTCGCAGGTGCTGTTTTATCCACTTGAAGAACAGTTCGATGTGCCAGCGACTGCGGTAAAGATCGGCAATGGTCATGGCAGGCAGAGAGAAGTTGTTTGTGATAAAGGTGAGCGTCTTGTTTCGTTCTTTGTCTCTGTACTTTACGCGTCGAAGAGATTCGGGGAAATCTCTGATGCTATTGTAGCCACTGAGTTTGATTGTCTGATCGCAGATAAGCCCTGTTGAGCGGTCAACCGGATGGGAGTAGAGGCGGCGGCACTTGGTGTTTTTCTTGGTTCGTAGAACAAAGAAACACAGAGACTGATGAAGATAGCGCAGACGGACAAAGTCAAGGCAGGCTCTATCCATAACATAGAAGGCGCCGGGTTCCGGGACAAGTTGGTCAAGGATATTGACGTCATGGAGTTTGCCATCGGAGATGTGAATAAAGGCAGGGATATAGCCACGCAGGTCAAGCAGCGTGTGTAGTTTCACGGCTGATTTTGTTTTTCGGAAACGCGCCCACGGAAACAAGGCAAGGCAGAGGTCTATTGTGGAGGAGTCCAGAGCGTAGACGGTGTTTTTGATATCAAGACCGAGGTCATCATCGTGATAGAGGGAGCGAGCTTTACGAATGAGGCCTTGTGCGAAATCAGCATAGATACGCCAGTCACGCACCTTGTTCGCGTTAGCGAGAGTGTTGCGTGATACGGGGTTCTTGATTCCCATGTGATAGAGTTTTGATTTGTGGGCACGAAGCGTGATTTCAATGTCTCGGAGGCTTTCTCTGTGGGTGAGTTGTGCGAAAGCCATACAGCGATATTGCTCTGCACAATAAAACGATATGACTTTATGGTCACCGTTATAACGTTGTACGCATCTTCGGAATGTGGTCCACGGAATGTAGTCCATTATTTGAGAGAAGATTTGTTTGCCGGTATACATGATATTTGCCTCCTTGCATGCAGGTGAGTACAAATATCATCTGGAGTTGGTTTTGGCACTTCAAGTCGGCACCGCCTATTATTGCCGACTTAATGCTTGGAATCAGTTAGTTACGAAACATTTGGCTCAAAACGTTGGGACAGCAGTGACAATCGCATTGTAATTACTTGACAGCGCATATTCCGTCTGAAAGTAAACGGTGGTTTCGATTGAAAACAGAGAACTCATATGTTCATTTTAAATCGGAATTGGTGTTCATTTATTTCAGAATCCACATCCATCAATGGCCATTTTACCCAGACACCCGAATCGGATTCTGTCGGCTTGTCAGAGAGCAAGGAATATCCTTCAAGAATTCTGTAAATAAAATCCTCCGTGTCTGAAAAGTAATTTTTAAAAGCCTCTCTTATATCTTCTCCCTTGTCGCCCCTTACAAACACGATGTTTTTCCCCGGGTTTTCCCGTTCCAGTTCAGCAAGCTTCCGCAAAGCTTTGGGAGCGCTTGGGAAATCCCACTTGGACAATCTGCGTTCTTCATCATCAAACATGAGAATGATATTTTTTGCTTCTGATACATCCTCCCGTATCACATCAAGAAGTCTCAGCTTCTCTACAAACCCGATTTCTGAATTCAGCCTGTCAAACCCCTCGACGATTTCATTATCGCCGAGATTTCCCAGACATGACTTCCTGCCTTCAAAAACCCTCGCCAGTATTTCGCTTGCGAAACGGAAAATCTCAAGCCACCGTTTGTCTCCCTGTCCGAATTTCAAATTGTTATCCGTAACGAATCCCATAACCTCAACTGCGGTTGCCCAAGAATGTTGAACGAGCGTCCGGTACTGAATTTCAACCAGCAACCCCGTGTACCGCGAATTGCTGTTGTAAGAATAGACATCATGCACACCTCTGTATCCGTCATTTTTCGGGGATTTTATGTAGTCATACTTATCCGGGTCGTTTTTCAAATCATGACTGAGTTTTGAATTGTGGAGATTCTCGCGGAACTCATACAAGACCTCTGCATTCTCGAAAATTACCCTGCATCCCGCTATGTCGTTCATCTGGGAAAGCTTCATCTTTGGGTGCCTCCTCAACTTGTCAATAATAGTATCTTTTCGCTTGTGTCTCTGGACAACCATAATCTCCCCTTCTGAGTGCCTAGCACGGTTTCTAAGAAGTGTCTGAAACGTATTCAGAACCTGCCTGTGCGAAGCCCGCCAATTTTCCAGAACTTCTGTATCCTCTTCGTTGTCCCTGCGATTTCTGAAGTTGGTTCCCGCCTTGTCCACTCTTTTTTTCGAGCATGTGGAAAAGCGGTGGTTTCGAGTTGATTTCATTTCAGCATGCATTGCAGTAAAACATAGACGCAACCTTTTAAGTTTCTGCCCGTCGGTTAAGACCCCAAGGGGCAGGGAAACTCAGAGACTTCTTGAATAATAAACAGTGTTTTCTAATAACCCGGCAAGCGCAACATGATATAAAAAGATACCGGAAGTGACTTTCATAATATTTGCTTCTACCTTCATAGATGGAAAAGATGATTTTATAACCGCTGGTCTCATTTCTTCGCCTTCTCAGAAAGCTCGACCAGCTTCGAAAGCGCCTCCATGGGGGTCATGTTCATGGGATCAAGGGCCACGAGGTCCTCCGCGAGAAGCTCTTCCTTCCGATAGGCGGCCTCGGATTCCCGATCCGTTTCCGCGTCGAATAAAAGAAGCTGCCCGCCAAGCATCGACTCAGAAAGCCCGGCCTTGAACTTCTCAAGGGAAAAAAGAACCTTCCTCGCGGAGTTAAGAACCTTCGCGGGAACACCGGCAAGCCGGGCCACCTGTATGCCGTAGCTGTGGCTCGTAGCTCCAGGGACGAGCTTTCTGAGAAACAGTATCTCCCCTTCCTCCTCCTTTACCGCCACGTTTGAGTTGGTGACCCCGGGCTTTACGTCCGCGAGGTTCGACAGCTCGTGGTAGTGGGTGGCGAAAAGGGTAATTGGGCCCTGGTCGTAGAGATACTCCGAAACCGCCCACGCTATGCTCATCCCGTCAAAGGTGCTCGTCCCCCGCCCGATCTCATCGAGTATGACGAGGCTCCTCGGGGTGGCGTTTCGCAGTATGTGCGCGGTCTCGACCATCTCGACCATGAAGGTCGACCGGCCCGCGGTGAGATTATCCGACGCCCCCACCCTTGAGAAAACACGGTCGACTATCCCGAGCCTTGCCGCCCGGGCCGGAACGAAGCTTCCCATCTGGGCCATCAGCGATATGAGCGCCACCTGCCTTATGAGGGTCGATTTGCCTGACATGTTGGGCCCCGTGATGATCATGAAGCGCTTGTCCTCCGAATCAAGGGTGACGTCGTTCGGGACAAACCCTCTCTCGAGTCCTATCCTCTCGACCACTGGATGGCGGGAGTCTCTGAGTTCGATTTTGGGGTGCGGCACAAATTCGGGCCTGCAGTAACCGTAGCGCGACGCGATCTCTCCCATGGAGCAGAAAACATCCGTCTCCGCGACCACGGCCGCCGTTGCCTTTACGCGCGGGGACTCCGCGGCCGCACGCCTTCGCACCTCCTCGAAAAGCGAGGCCTCAAGCTCGGTTATGCGCTCCGCCGCGGTGAGTATCTGCTCTTCGTATTTCTTGAGCTCGGGCGAGATGAAGCGTTCGCTTCCCGAAAGGGTCTGTCTTCTTGAGTAATCCTCGGGCACCGAAGAAAGCTTGGACTTCGTAACCTCGATGTAGTAGCCGAACACCCTGTTGTACCCGATCTTTAGGTTGGCTATCCCCGTTCTCTCCCTCTCCCGCCCCTCAAGCTCGGATATCCATTTCCGCCCGTCGCTCTGGATCTTGCGCAGGCGG
>JAPOYE010000010.1 GCA_026706695.1 Candidatus Dadabacteria bacterium
CACATAAAACTGCCTTCAATCTTCCAAATCCACTTCAAAGAGTGAAAAAGCCGTGAGTTTACTCTTAACTCCGTTGACAATATAGGAGGCGGAAATTATATTTCAAAAATATATGACACAGCCAATCTCTCCAAGAAATGAGGCTTTTCTGGGTTTTGTAGTGGACCACTTTATTGAGACAGGGAGTCCTATAGGTTCTTCGACTCTCATATCGAAATATAATATAAAATGGTCCCCGGCCACCGTTCGCCAAGAGCTTAATTCGCTCATGGAAGCGGGTTTTCTCGCCCAAAGTCATGTTTCTTCCGGCAGATTTCCCACGGAGAAAGGAATAAATTATTACGTAGAGAACATTCTCAACGTGGAGAACTCACAGGATTTCGGTCTGCAGTTCCTTGAGAATAAATATGAAGGGATTGACGGCACTCTTGATCACGTGATAAGTGCTGCAAGTTCGATACTTTCCGACTTTACTAAGCTTGCGGGTCTTGCGATGCTTCCCCAGAGGAACACTCTCAGAGTTAAATCCACGAAGCTTATTAAGATGGGAGAGAGGGAATGCCTTATCTTTCTGGTATTTGAAGGCGGGCTTACGGAAAAAACCTACATCAGGCTTGCCAAGCCCATTAAGGATTCCCAGGTCGAGAGGATAGGGGGTTACCTCAATCGCCTCATTCTGGGCCTGACGATCGAGCAGGTGCGCAAAGTGGTGCTTGAGAAAATAAAGAGAACCACGACCGAATACAATGAAATCCTCGAAAAGGTGCTCAGGATAAGCAGCGAGCTTTTCGAGAAGGAAAGAAAAGCGGGGATATTCATAGAGGGAAAGGTTTCGGTTATCGAATCTTTGAATTTCGGAGATTCCAGTCTCTATAGAACCATAATAGAGATACTCGAGGATCAGGAGCTTCTTTCCAATTTTCTGAAGTCGGTTATAAAAGATGGCCACTCAAAAGTCTTTATAGGTTCAGAAAAAGGAATGCCCCGCGGTTTCAGCCTCGTGGCGGCACCTTATTACAAGGGAAACAGCTACGGGAGCTTAGGTGTGTTCGGTCCCACGCGAATGAACTATTCAAAAATCATCCCGCTTGTGAACTACACGGCAAAAATGGTTACAAAGAGGGTTAACGGAGAAATTACGGAATGAGTGAGAACACAGCAGCAGGCATTGAAAAGAACAAGAAAAACGGTGCGGAAGACTCAGAAGAGCCTGGAATCTCCGGTGCTGAGGTGCGGGAGGAAGAAACCGAAGAAGATACTTCCGCCGAGCTTGAAGCCCTGAGGGAGAAATATCTGAGACTTTCAGCGGATTTTGATAACTATAAAAAAAGGCTCGCGAGGGAAAAGCAGGAAATACTTGATTTCGGAAACATGCACAAGTTGAAGGAACTGCTTTTCGTTCTCGATAATATTGAAAGAGCCATCGAACTTTCTGAAGAATCACATGGCGAAAAAACGGACTTCGTAGCTTTTCTTGACGGAATAAAGCTTGTTCATGCGCAATTTCTTGCGGGTCTTGAAAACTTCGGCGTTACTGGAATAGATTCGGGCGAGGGAACTGTTTTCGACCCCAGTTACCACGAAGCCGTTTACAAGGAGCACTCGGAAACTTACGAAAGCGGGACTATAATCTCGGAGGTTCAGAAAGGTTACCTTCTAAACGGAAGATTGCTTCGACCCTCGATGGTATCGGTGTCCCAAGGTCCGGAGAAAACCCCTGAAAAAGATTCTGAAGAAGAAGCTGACTAAAACTCCCGTCTCCCAACTCCCAAATGGCTAAGGATTACTACGAAATACTAGGCGTTGAAAGAAACGCTTCCCCTGAAGACATAAAGAGTTCCTACAAGGACCTTGCCTTCAGGTATCACCCTGACCGCAATCCCGGGGACAAGGATGCCGAAGAGAAGTTCAAGGAAATAAACGAGGCCTACCAAGTGCTTAACGATAGGGAAAAAAGGGCCCGTTATGACAGTTTTGGCCATATGTCGGGTGATGGAATGGGCGGTTTCTCCGGATTCGGAGACCTTTTTGGTGATCTCTTCGACGATGTTTTCACTGGAGGTATGGGCAGGAGGGGCAGGGTCCGGCAAGGGGAGAGTCTTCGATATGATCTTGAAGTGGATTTTGACGAAGCTGCGTTCGGAACACAGAAAGAAATAAAGGTCAGGAAAAGAAAACTCTGTGATGACTGCTCGGGTTCCGGGGCCGCAGTCGGGGGAGAATCGATTTGTGACCGTTGCGGAGGCAGGGGGTCGGTTGCTTTCTCCCAGGGTCCGTTTTCAATAAGTCAGGGATGTCCTTCGTGCGGGGGAAGCGGGAAGGTTATAACGAATCCCTGCGTGAGCTGCAGGGGGTCCGGGCTTTCGTACACCGAAAAGATGGTACAGGTCAACATACCCGCCGGAATCTCCAGTGGAATGAGGCTTGTGATAAGGGGAGAGGGGGAACCCGGGGCACGAGGAGGTCCTCCGGGAGATCTCTACATACAGGTAATGGTGCGAGAACACCCTATTTTCACGCGGGAGGGAAATGACATCGTATGTGAGTTTCCTGTAAGTTTCACCCAGGCATCTCTTGGAGACGAGGTGGAAGTCCCGATTCTAAAGGGCACTACCAAAATGAAAATTCCGGCCGGAACCCAGCCGGGGCAGGCTTTCAGGCTTAGAGGAAAAGGACTCGTGGATGTGGAATCCGGGAGCCTTGGCGATCAGTATGTCGTGGTAAAAGTGATAATACCTCAAAAGCTTACCAAAAAACAAAAAGAGATTTTAATGGAGTTTGCCGGAAGCTACAAGAAAGAAAAAGAACCTTTGATCGAAAAATACTTCAATAAAATAAGAGACTTAATTCACTAAACTGAAATATTATTTCATGTTCTAAAGTTTTTTACGGAACCCTTCCAAGAAAGGTGGTCACTTCTCCAGGGCTTTCAATATTTCTACCGGGGCCTGATCTGGAGACATGAAGGGATTAATTACCCGGAGACTGCCGAGGACCTGTCCATGCTGAAGGTCTTCTGTAAGTAGTACCATGCACTCGCAAGCTTGTGCGGAGGCGACGATGAGGGCGTCCCACCAGGAAAGAGAATAACGTTGTTGAAGGAGCCAGGATCTTTCAAGAATAGAGAGGTCAGCAGCTAAAGGTTGCCATACTGCGAGTTCGCGGACGATCTCCTGCGCTTCCGACGGATCAAACTGCGGTTCCAGCTTGCGTGTAAGTGTTGCGTAAAGCTCCTGCAAGACCTGAAAACTTATTCGCGCCCATCGGCCACGCGCAAGAAAAGTGATCCAGTCATCGGCACGAAGCTGTTTGACCGGGTCTGAGATGTCCTGTTGGTAAATGAGAATATTGGTGTCAACGAAAACTGGAACGCTCATGCAATTTTTCCCTCGACGGCTTCCGTCCGTCGACCCATTTCAGCTTTCGAGGTTCTCTGGACAGAAAACGCTCCATAGCGACTTCGTACTCGTCTTCCCGGTTTTTCATCCCTTCCAGAAGTTCGGCGACCCATTTGGAGACGCTACGCCCGTTTTTGGCGGCCTGAACCCTCAGCCAGAGTGCTATATCTTCCCGTAGGGTGATAGTAATATTCTTCATGACACGAATATACTAAAACACGAAAATCGTGTCAAGCTGGCTTGCTGTTAAAACCAGCCGTTTCAGAACCTGGAGTACTGTGTGTACCTGGGTCGCACTGGACTCTGACGTAATATCTCAGAACCCGGATGCAGAATATTTCAGGAAATCTACCCTCCGGCTATCGCCGGAATGATTGATACGACGTCTCCGTCTTTAAGCTTCGTTTCTACTCCTTCAAGAAACCTTATATCTTCATCATTAACGTAGAGATTTATAAACCTTCTCACGTTTCCGCTCTCATCGCAGAGCCTGTTCTTTATTCCCGGACACTCACTCTCAAGTTCCTCTATTAGCGCGGATACCGTGGATGCTTCTATGTCAAGCTCGTCCCTGTCTTCTGAGAGCTTTCTAAGAGGGGTTGGAATTCTTACCGATACCATGTTTTTCTCCCGTTTCTTCCTAGGTTTATCCGAAATTCTGCTTCTAACCGGATACTATGACTATAACACGTAACGCTAGAGTTTTTTACTGTTGTATAGCTCTTCGAAGTCCTCGAGGGAAGGTCTTATCACCACGGGCTTTCCAAGAGTTCCCTCGACGGCATCCTGGGTCTTAAGACCGTTTCCCGTTATCGATACCACGATGGGCTCGTCGCGAGGGATTTTTTCTTGCTCTATAAGCTTTTTCGTTACTCCAAGCGTTACTCCACCGGCGGTTTCGGTGTAAATGCCTTCGGTTCTTGCAAGAAGTTTTATCGCGTCCACTATTTCGGCATCGCTTACGTCTTCAGCCGCTCCGCCGCTTTCCCTTATTATGTTCATCGCATAGTAACCGTCGGCCGGAGTACCAATAGCAAGGGATTTCGCTATAGTATCCGGTTTTACGGGCTTGAACATCTCCCAGTCGTTCTTAAACGCGGTCGATATGGGTGAACATCCCGTTGCCTGAGCGCCGTATATTTTTGAACCCTCAGGCTCAACGATCCCGAGCAACTCAAACTCCTTTATGGCTTTCCAGACCTTGGTGAGAAGAGAACCGCTTGCCATAGGGACCACTATGTGCTTTGGGGCTTTCCATCCGAGCTGCTCCATCACCTCGAACGCGTATGACTTGGAACCTTCGGAGTAGTAAGGCCTCATGTTTATGTTCACAAAGGCCCAGTTGTATTTGCTGGCAATTTCGCTGCAGAGCTTGTTTACCTCGTCGTAACCGCCTTTTACACCTATGAGATTCGCTCCATAGACTATGGTGTTGAGTATTTTCGACTGTTCAAGGTCATAGGGAATAAGTATGATGCTTTTCAGATTCCCGGAAGCGGAAATCGCTGATACGGAGTTTGCCAGGTTTCCCGTGGATGCGCAGCCGGTCGTATCGAATCCGAACTCTCTTGCTTTTGAGAGCGCTACGGATACAACCCTGTCCTTAAAAGAGAGGGTGGGGTAACAGACCGCGTCGTTTTTCACGTAGATCTCCGAAACCCCGAGCTCTTTTGCAAGGTTTTTTGCCCGCACAAGCGGAGTATATCCCACCTGGGTTCCGAGGGAGGGTTCTGAGTCAATCGGAAGAAGCTCCTTGTATCTCCATATGTTCTGCGGACGGGAAGCTATTTTTTCTCTTGAAATATGTTTTTTTATCTCGTCGTAGTTGTACACGGCTTCCAGAGGACCGAAACACGTCTCACAAACATACTTCGGTTCCTTGGGATAAAAATCACTGCATTCCTTGCATTTGAGAGATTCTACGAAACCCATGGTGTCTCCAAAAAATCAATTGGGAGTAAAAATTACCTTAACGGCTTTTGATGTCAAAGAAATTCTGCGACTCGCACTGCAGGTTTTAGAGAAGTTTTTGCTCATATTTCCTGTAGCGGGCAACCCCGGTTTTTTTATTCGCAATAAGGCTTTCAGGTACACTTTCACGCAAAAAGGAGACCCCGATGAACGTAATTAGCGAGGACGGATTCTCAATACATGGCTTCAAAGTCGGTGATAGCGACAGCAACTACAATTATCTGGTGGCGTGCGAGGAAACCGGGCAATGCGTGGTAATAGACCCTCTTGATCCGATCACTCTTCTTGAAATCATAAGAAAGAGAGATTACAAGGTTAAATACGTCCTGAATACCCACGCGCACCCAGACCACATTCACGGAAACAACCCCATAATAAAGGTTTTTCTCTCCTCGAAGATACTTATTCATCCGACGGCCCTTGACTATGTCGCTCCAAGAAGCGAAGGCATAGAGGAAGGAGACGAGATAGGTTTCGGAAAGCAGCGACTCCAGGTGATTCATACCCCGGGACACTGCCCGGAACATGTCTCCTTTGTAGTCGGGAACAATATTTTTCTGGGCGATACGGTATTTGTTTCAGGGTGTGGAAACGTGAAGTTCAGGGGGAAAGTCGAAGACCTATACGAAACCTTTGCCTTTAAGCTCTCCGGTCTTCCCGACAGCCTCAGGATGTTCTGCGGTCACGACTACGCAGAGACTAACCTCAGATTCGCCCTTGAACTTGCACCGGAGAACAAAGCCGCGCAGAAAAAGCTCAAGGAAATCCCCGAGGACAAGTTTCCCCGTTCAACTCTGGGGGAGGAGAGAACTTATAATCCTTTTATGAGAACGAGTGATCCGCGTATTCTGGACTCGCTCAGGGAAAAGGATCCGTCTTTGGGAAGTGATCCGATGGCGATTTTCATAAAGTTAAGAGAACTCAGGAACATATGGTAGACTCCGTATTCTTCCTTGTTCCCGTAAACCGGTGTTTGCGGTAAGGGAAAAGGGGAATATAAGGTCTCTCGACAAGGCTAGGGAGTAATGAATACGGAATATAAGGACATAAAAATCTCCGCGCGACTCGAGGCTCTTTCGAAAAAGAAGATAGTTTTCCTCGACGGCGCCATGGGCACGATGATCCAAAGGCACGACCTCGAAGAAGAGGACTTCAGGGGAGATCTGTTCTCTGATCATCCTGTGGATCTAAAGGGGAATAACGACCTGCTTTCCCTCACTAGACCCGATGTTATATATGAAATCCACAGAGAATACTTTAAGGCCGGCTGCGACATAGTTGAGACCAACACTTTTAGCTCAACCTCAATAGCTCAGGCCGATTACGGCCTTGAGAGGTGGGTGAGAGCCCTTAATGTCGAGTCGGCGAAACTCGCAAAGAAGGCAGCTTCTGACTTTATGGAGAAAAACCCTGGGAGGGCTTGCTTTGTTGCCGGAGCGCTGGGTCCGACCAATAAGACAGCGTCAATGTCCCCTGACGTCAATGATCCTTCGTACAGGGCGGTTTCTTTTGACGAACTGGTTGAGGCTTACCGCGAGCAGACGGAAGCCCTTGTCGAGGGAGGGGTGGATATACTTCTGCCTGAGACCACTTTTGACACCCTGAATTTGAAAGCGGCCATATACGCTATTGAGAGCTTTTTCGATTCGCGTGGAGGAGAAAGGATTCCGGTCATGATCTCCGTTACCATAACGGATCGATCCGGGCGCACTCTTTCGGGACAGACTGTGGAGGCTTTCTGGAACTCCGTTCGCCACGCAAAACCTTTCAGCGTCGGTATAAACTGCGCGTTGGGAGCTGAGGAAATGCGTCCTTACATAGAGGAGCTCTCACAAATAGCCGACTGCCGCATAAGCTGCTATCCGAATGCCGGACTTCCCAACCCGCTGAGCGAGACGGGGTACGACGAAACGCCGGAGATCACCTCTACTCTTCTTCTGGACTTTGCGGAAAGCGGTTTTGTCAACATAGTGGGCGGATGCTGCGGCACCACTCCCGAGCACATAGAAATGGTGGTTGAAAAACTAATAGATGTCACGCCAAGAGAAATCCCGGTTCGCAAAGACGTAACCAGGCTAAGCGGCCTTGAACCCCTCACCATAACCTCTGATCCCGATGGACCTTTCATAATGGTTGGGGAGAGGAGCAATGTTACGGGTTCTCCAAAGTTCGCAAGACTCATAAAGGAAGAAGACTATGAAGGAGCTGTTTCAATAGCCCTTCAACAGGTGGAGAACGGGGCAAACATAATAGACGTTAATTTCGATGAAGGGCTTCTTGACTCTGAAGCCTGCATGAAGCGTTTCCTCAACCTTATCGCTTCGGAACCCGAGGTGACCAAGGTTCCAGTGATGATAGACAGCTCCAAGTGGTCCGTTATTGAGCAGGGACTTAAATGTATTCAGGGCAAGTGCATCGTGAATTCCATAAGTCTTAAGGAAGGCGAGGAAGTGTTCTGTGAACAGGCAAAAGCGGCAATGCGCTACGGCGCTTCAGTCGTGGTAATGGCTTTTGACGAAGAAGGCCAGGCGGCCTCGAAAGAGGACAAAGTGGAAATCTGCAAAAGGGCCTACCGCATATTAACTGAAAAAGTAGGCATGGACCCCTGCGACATAATCTTTGACCCGAACATACTTACTGTCGGAACCGGGATCGAAGAACACAATTCCTACGCCGTGAATTTCATCGAGGCCGTCAGGGAGATAAAAAAGTCCTGTCCCAAAGCGCTCACAAGCGGCGGAGTAAGCAACATATCCTTCTCCTTCAGGGGAAACAACGTAGTGCGTGAAGCTATGCACAGTGCGTTTCTTTACCACGCCGTAAAAGCCGGGCTTGACATGGGAATAGTAAACGCTGGAATGCTGACTGTTTACGACGACATTGAACCCGAACTTCTCGAAAAAGTGGAAGACGTACTTCTTAACCGTCGCCCCGACGCCACGGAGCGGCTTGTTGAATACGCAAAACATTTTGAGGGGGTAAAGTCCGGGAGCGCGGAGAAGGATACCAAGCAATGGAGAGAGCTCGGGGTTGAAAAACGTCTTGAGCACTCCCTTGTAAACGGCATAGCGGACTTCATCGAGGATGACACGGAAGAAGCAAGGGTTAAGTACGGGGCCCCGCTTGATGTTATCGAGGGGCCTCTTATGGATGGCATGAAAGTGGTCGGAGATCTTTTCGGCGACGGCAAAATGTTCCTTCCCCAAGTGGTGAAAAGCGCCAGAGTCATGAAAAGAGCCGTTGCGCACCTTCAGCCTTTTATGGAAGAGGAAAAAAAAGGAAGCGGGGGAGGCAAGGGGAAATTCGTTATAGCGACGGTAAAGGGAGACGTCCACGATATAGGAAAAAACATAGTGTCTGTGGTTCTTGGCTGTAACAACTACGAAGTGATAGACCTCGGGGTAATGGTTCCCTGCGAGAAAATACTCAACGTTGCAAAAGAGCATCGCGCGGATTTCATAGGATTAAGCGGACTGATTACACCTTCTCTTGACGAAATGGTGTATAACGCGAAAGAGATGGAACGGGAAGGGTTTTCCATACCCCTTCTTATTGGCGGGGCGACCACAAGCAGGGCTCATACCGCGATAAAAATAGCTCCGGGATACAGCGGCATAGTCGATCACGTAGCTGATGCTTCGCTCGTGGTAGGTGCCTGCAACGAGATGCTGGATCCGGAAAAAGCCCAGCTTTACATGGAGAAACTGAAAAAAAGCAACTTGGAGCAGAAGCGGCGTTTTGAGAAAGCCCGCAGCCAGACGGAATATGCTTCCATAGAAGAGGCCAGGGAAAAGGCGTTCCCGACCGACTGGGATAATATTGCGATAGAGTGCCCCGGGCGGCTTGGAGTTTTTGTCTTCGACAGCATCTCTCTTGAAGAAGTCGCCGGTTACATCGACTGGTCTCCTTTTTTCTGGGCGTGGGAGCTTAAAGGGGTTTTCCCGAAAATACTTGAGCACCCCGAAAGAGGAAGTCAGGCGAAAAAACTATACCAGGACGGTCAGACGCTCCTTAAGCGGATAATCTTGGAGAAAGTTTTCACCCCCCGCGCTGTTGTCGGAATCTTCCGCGCAAACAGCACGGGAGACGACGTTGAAATCTACGGAGAGGAAAAACGTTGCTGTAATCATCATAGTAACGCAGAGGAAAAACGGCTTCTGGCCGTATTCCATTTCTTAAGGCAGCAGGAGATGCGTTCTAAAGAGGGTCACTATTACTGTCTTTCAGATTTTATAGCGCCGAGTGTCTCGCGCAGAGAAGATTACATGGGGGGATTTGTGGTGACTGCAGGGGAGGGGGTTGAGCAGTTCTCCGAGGATTTTAAGCGAAAAGGGGATGATTACAATTCGATTATGACAAGCGTGCTGGGGGACAGGATAGCCGAAGCTCTTGCCGAGATGATTCATAAAAAAGTAAGGGATCTCTGGGGATACGGAAAAGATGAAAAGCTCAGTTCCGAAGACCTGATAAATGAAAAATACAGAGGCATAAGGCCTGCTCCCGGCTACCCTTCATGTCCGGACCACACGGAAAAAAAGATTCTCTGGAATCTTCTCGAGGCGGAGAAACACACGGGTGTATCGCTTACTGAGAGCTTCGCTATGACTCCGCCAAGTTCGGTTTCAGGGTTCTACATGGCCCATCCCGAATCGAGATATTTCTTTCTTGGTAAAATACTCAAAGACCAGGTTCTGGATTACGCGAAAAGAAAAAGAATCGCTCTTGAAGAAGCGGAGAAGTGGCTCCGACCGAATCTCGGGTACTGAGGATTTTCCTCGCAAAATCGAGGGCTTACTTGACAAACGGCTTTAAAATATCTAGAGTGAGAAATCAGGTCCTAACCTTACTGATTTTCAAAACGTCATGAAAAAATCGGATATTGAAAAGGAGCTTTCGCGGAGATTCGACCTTAATTCCGTAGAATCCAGAAAGGTTCTGGACGCCATAATTAACGCCATGACCGAGATGCTTCGCGATGGGGAAAGAATAGAGATAAGACATTTCGGAAGTTTCTTTACAAAAAATTACGAGCCTTATGAGGGAAGAAATCCCAGAACAGGCGAAAAAATATACATCGGCGAAAAAACCCTTCCACTGTTTAGGGTAAGTAGCTGGCTTGCCCCGAAACTTACGGAAAAAAACAGTGATGAATGACAGACCGCGGCGTAGGTCTGCTAACAACCCTTCTTTTATAAGCGTCGCAGATGCCTTTGCTTGATATCCTTGTTTATCCCGCCCCTGAGTTAAAGAGAAAATCCCTGCCCGTGGAGGAGCTAGGTGAGGACCTTGAACGTCTTTTGGATGATATGACGGAGACGCTCCGCGATGCGGATGGCGTCGGACTTGCGGCTCCACAGGTCGGCAGGAATATCCGGGCCCTGGTGGTTGATGTACCTTTGCCTGAAAGTGAAGAAAGGGAGTTCTACGAGCTTATAAATCCCGAGATTGTCTCCTCTCGAGGGTTCCAGGTGGGAGAGGAAGGTTGTCTCAGCGTGCCCGGATTTTTTGCGGATATAAGAAGAAAAAACCACGTTCGTGTATCCGCCCTCAATAGAAAAGGGGAGCGTTTTACGGTTGATGCGGAAGGAATGTTGTCAAGGGTGCTTCAGCATGAAATTGACCATCTTGATGGTATATTGTTTTTTGACAGGCTAAGACGACTTAAAAGAGATCTTCTTGTAAAACGGATCAACCAGCGGTTCGTCTCCGCACAGGATTAATTTTTTGTTTTGCTTGATTCCAAAAGCGATTTCACGACATGATTTCAGATTTGGTTAAAAACATAGAACCTTTCTACGTAATGGACATCCTCGAGAGGGCAAAGCGCCTTGAGGATGAAGGTCGAGACGTGATACATTTCGAGGTTGGAGAACCTGATTTCAATACTCCCGATGAAATATGTTCTACTGCCGTGAAATGGATAGAAAAGGGTTACACCAAGTACACAAGCAGTCTTGGGATTGATGAGCTCCGCCAGAGCGTCGCGGAGGATTACAGCCGTACTTATGGAATAGAGGTGGGGTATGAAAGGGTAATAATAACTATAGGCAGTTCCCCGGCGCTCTTGCTGGCAATGTTGACAGTTCTTAACCCCGGGGATGAAATATTGATAACGGACCCGCATTACGCGTGTTATCCGCAGATAATAAGCGTTGCGAGAGGAGTCGCAAAGAAAATACCTGTTTACGAAAGGGACGGTTACCAGGTTGACCCTGGGGAAATCAGAAAGAATATCGGCAAAAAGACAAAAGCTATTCTGGTAAATTCTCCCGCGAATCCCACCGGGGCGGTTATGGACAGAGAAGTTCTCCGGGAACTGTCCGAGATGGGTCTTTTTGTGATTTCAGATGAAATCTACCACGGTCTTGTCTATGGCGCGCGCGTTAACTCCATTCTGGAATTCACTGACAACGCCATAGCAATAAACGGCTTCGCTAAATTCTACTCCATGACAGGTTGGCGTCTTGGTTACATGATAGTTCCAAAAGATCTTGTAAGGTACGTGCAGAAGCTTCAGCAGAATCTCTTTATTTCCGCCGGATCGTTTGTTCAGAAAGCAGGAGTCGCCGCTATTGAGGAAGTGAAGAGGGGTGGGGGAAGCGAGGCAATGGTGACTGAGTTTGACAGAAGAAGGAAGGAGATGATAGAAGGGCTTTCCTCGGTTGGGTTTGATATTTCGGTTGAACCCAAGGGGGCGTTCTACGTTTTCGTGAATTCCTCTCGATGGAGCCGAGATTCCTGGAGCCTCGCATTTGATATTCTTGAGAACTGCCACGTGGGTATAACTCCCGGAATAGATTTCAGCGACAGGGGAAGGGATTATCTCAGGTTTTCCTACACGACGTCGGTTGACTCCATACGGGAGGGAATAAGGAGGCTGGGTGAATTTCTGGGTTAAGTACTTTCTGGAGAGAAAAAAGCTTGCATTACTTGTGATCGGGAAGTAGCTTTCTCGCTTTTTCTGGATAAGACGAATTTTCGTCATGGGATATTAAATGGATAAAAAGCTTGTCGTTGGAAACTGGAAAATGAATTTGCTTCGGGAGGAAGCACTGGAGTTATCCGATGCAATAGTCAGCCTGCTTGGAGAAGACTACGATGCATGCGAGGTAGTGCTCGTGCCCCCCTATACGGTTCTCGGCGCGGTAGGGAGACGCATCTCGGGTTCAAACATAGACCTTGGGGCCCAAAACGTTTTCGGCAGGATAAGCGGGGCATTCACTGGTGAGATTTCCGCGCCGATGCTTTTGGACGCCGGATGCAATTGGGTTATTGTTGGCCATTCGGAGAGAAGGCATATCCTTGGGGAAACTGATGAACAAATCCGTGAAAAACTCCTGCTATCAATCTCCTGCGGTTTGAAAATAATCCTCTGCGTGGGAGAAACCGAAGTCCAGAGAGAAGAAGCAATACGCGGAAGTAAAGACATTTCGACGAGAAAAGAACGGCTTTTCTCGCCGACAAAGATCCAGATAGAAAGTGCTCTGCATGATCTGGATGAGGAGCGGCTTTCAGATATCGTCATAGCATACGAGCCGGTCTGGGCCATAGGAACGGGGAAAAATGCCACTTCTTCGGAAATAGCTGAGATTCACGGATATATACGGGAACTCTTAACCGAAATGTTCCCCCGTTTAGGCGATAGTGTGAAAATTTTATATGGCGGAAGCGTCAAAACGGGTAATATAGAAAAGATAATGTCTGTTGATGAAGTTGACGGGGTTTTGATTGGAGGAGCGAGTCTTTCAGCTGACTCTTTTTTTAGAATAATAAAGTCCGTGGGGGGTTAGAAATTGGAGTTCTTAATACCGTCGGTGAAAATTATTCATATTGTTGTCAGCATCCTTCTTGTACTGATCATACTGCTTCAGCCGAGCAAGTCCGCGGACATAGGTTCAATGTTTGGAGGCGGAAGTTCGGAGTCGCTCTTTGGTTCGAGCGGTGCAATGCCTTTTCTTGTGAAGATGACCAGGCTCTTTGGGCTCATATTCGTAATTACCTCGCTTTTTCTCGGTTACACTTCCGTAAAATCAATATCGGGTTCGGTGGTGGAGAAATCGCCGATTGAAATGTTTGAAGAAAACTCTCCGCCTGTTGAAGAACCTTTGGAACCTTCTCAGGAAGGAGAATGAATATAAAGTGTCAGTTATCCGGATGCCTTTTATTTGAAAGTGCTTTAGTTAGTATAGAAATGATAAGTTAGTAAAGTAGTAACGTGCCAATTCGGAGGGTTCAAAGATGGCATACATAATTGCCGAACCATGTATCGGAGTGAAGGACAAGGCTTGTGTTGAAGCGTGCCCGGTCGATTGCATATATGAGGGAGATGATCAGCTGATCATACATCCTGATGAATGTATAGATTGCGGAGCGTGCGTAGACCCCTGTCCGGTGGATGCCATATTTCACGAAGATGAATTGCCCGAGAAATGGCAGAAGTTCATTGACATAAACAAAGACTTTTTCGAGGGCAAAGAAGGCCTTGAACCGGCCAGAAATGACTAAAATTCAATAAGAACGGACTTTAAAGAAAAAAGGGGGACTTGAGAGTTTCATTTCCCCCTTTTTTTACGTCTTCGAGAAAACACTTTTATGCGGACAAGACGGCAGTGTGGAAAAAGCTAGAAAGAGGCTCCCTTACACTTCAGGCTGCATCAGCTTGTAGCTTAAAAAGTTTCACGTATATATTTTGCTGTTCAAGATGAATGCCCAAAATGTAAAAAAGAAAGCACGAAAGGTTCTTCAATTTCTGAAGAAAACCTATCCGGACGCAAAATGTCATCTAGTTTTTAAAAGCGCATCGGAGCTTCTGATCGGGTCTATTCTCTCCGCCCAGTGTACGGATAAACGAGTAAATATGATAACCCCGGGACTTTTCAAGAAGTACCCGGACCTAGGAGCATTTTCTTGTGCGTCAGAGGAAGAACTCCAAAACGATGTAAGATCAACGGGTTTTTACAGAAATAAGGCAAAAGCGATAATAAACTGTTCGACAGAGATAATGCAAAAACACGAGGGGAAAGTCCCTTGTGAGATGGAAGAGCTAGTCAAACTTCCAGGAGTCGGAAGGAAAACGGCAAATGTTATAATTGGCAATTATTTCAGAAAACCCGGAATAATAGTTGATACCCATATAATGAGGTTAAGCCGCCGACTTGGTCTTACCTCGAATTCCGACCCCGTTAAGATTGAATTTGATCTTAGAGAGTGCATTCCGGAAAAAGACTGGACATTTTTTTCAAATTCCCTGGGTGATCACGGGAGAAATGTCTGCAAGGCTAGAAAGCCCGTATGTTCAAAGTGCGGAATATCCCACGTATGCCTGTATTTCGAGGAGCTTTACGCATCGTGAGAGCTGTTAGCGTTAAAGAGGTTTTTGGAAAGCGCTTTGTGCGCAAAACCGCCGGATATTTCCACCCGGTTTTTAAAATAATTACGGAACGCAGGGGGAGAAAAAACATATGAAGTCCGGCACTGATTATTCTGGGTTTTTTCCTTTCGGATGGTTAAGAGACTTCCAAGGGGATAACTGGCAGATTTTCTGGAGTAAGAAAACGGGGCATCTTTTTCTCAAAGCCACTGCGAAAAATACGCTCGTAAAAATTGGAGAGGCTCCGGACTGGACGGAGGCGAAGAAGAAAGCCGATTTTCTAATGCGGAACCCTGATTCAGTCACAATAGAAACTGCGGATTGCTGAATTTACCGATTTCAGGCAAACGATTCAGGAGATCTCTGAATTCTAAGGCTCTTATCAATCATCAGAGTTCATTGCTACCGCTATTGACTTGCCCGCGGGAGTTTTATAATATCAGTACTTCTTAAAAAAACCGTGTCCAATCATGAAATATGTAGAGCAGGAACTGATTTCCGTACCGGTCGGGAAAGGAAAGGTTAACGCCCTCTACTACAGAGCGCTTAATAACGACTCCGAAAAAAGAAAGACTATAATTATCCATGTTCACGGGTTTTTGGGGAACTTTCTTGACGGAAGCCAGAGATTCTTACCGCCGATCCTCGCCAAGGCAGGCTATTCGTCTATTGCAATAAATACCAGACTGGCCAATTTCGGGCTTTTCTTCGGCTTTGGAATAGTGGACGACACTATTTCGCAGATAGACGGTGTAGTGAGATATTTGGGAAAAATCGGTTACGAGAAAATCATTGTTTCCGGTTACAGCCTGGGTGGAGGAGTGATTCTCAGGTATCTCTCCGTAAAAAGCCGCCAACAGGATTCCGACGAGTCGGAGCTGCTAAAGGGTGTGATTGCCCTCGCTACTCCTTATTCTATCCCGGACTCGATAAGAAGAAGATGGAACAAGTGGGAAAGCCAGCCTTCCTACGATGAGGTATACGAGGAAGCGAAGATGATACTTGGCGATAATCCCCATGATTCAAAGCAGGATAGAACGATTCTTATTTTCAGGGCCAGAGGAAGCTCCTACCGGCCGGAGCATACCGAAATATATACTTACAAGACGTGGTGGTTTCTCGCCGGTCCGGAGGCAGGTGCCGTAAAAAGCCACGAGCAGATAAAGAACATAAAACTGCCGATTCTTCTCATGCAGGGATGGAACGATGAGTTCGTAAAACCCGATGAGACCCATAATCTTGCGCAAATAGCCATAAATAACGGAAATGACGATGTTTCCGCATATTATCTCAATACCGGTCATACCCTCGACGGAAAGGAAGAGGAAATGGGCGATATTATAATAAGATGGCTTGACAGAAGATTCATCTGATTCTGCGATGGTAAACGAACAGAAGAGTCTCCTTACCTACAAGACTGAAGACGGATTCGAGGTGAATTCTCTCCTTGTCACCCCTGAGTTTGGGTCGGAAGAAGATCTTTACGAATCTCCCATAATCATAAACCTCTACGGAGTATTGGGGCATTTTCTCACGAGAGGGACCCCCGTTAGACTTCCCCCTCTTCTCAGGGAAAAGAATATAAGCACGCTTTCTGTAAATACCCGCATGGCGTTTATGGGCCAGATAATGGGCGAGGGAATTTTTCCTGACACGATTCATGAAATGAAAGAATCGGTGGATATTCTTCAGAAAGAAGGGTTTCGCAACATTTTCATGCTGGGCTACAGCCTGGGGGCTAACATGGCTGTCTACTATGCGTCCCAGACCGATTCTTTCGGGATAAAAGGGCTTATACTGGAAGGGTGTTCCTATTCTCTGCCGTATTCCCAGCAAAGAAGGCTTGAGAAAAACAGGAGTATTCCATCCTATGATGATATTTATCGCAAAGCCAGGGAGGTTCTGGGTCAAAATCCGGAGAAAAAGAAAAACGACCAGATATTTATCGTCTACAGAGCTTGGGGGAATTCTTTTAACCCGGTTGACGGGGAGATGTTTACTTACAGGACTTGGTGGTATATGAGGGGACCCCAGGCCTACTATGCAAAAACCTGTGAAATTATAGAAAATGTGAAGGTTCCCGTTCTCTTTATCCACGGAGCAGATGACGACATCGTTGATGTGTGGGAACCCAAGGAACTTAAGAACATAATGAATCAGTCGGGCAACGAAGATGTGACGCTACGCTATATACCGGGAGCGAAACACGACTGCGTAGAGAATCCCAAAGATTCGATAGATGCCATAACGAAGTGGATATCGGAAGTTAACGCGAAGATATAAATCGAACGAGTTCTCCATTTGGGTCTCGGGATTTTTGGAATTGAACCGGAATATAGAATTAAGTTTGTTTTTTTGTTCTTGAAAAAAGGGAAACTTTATATATCTTACAACTCCTTTAATAAGACAGTTGACTTTTTCCTAGATTTTTACCCATAAATCTGTAGGCAACTGGGAATTTGGAGGCGACGACCATGTCCGAGAATTTTTCAATCGAAAAGGAGCTTTCAGAAAAACACCAGCTTAAGAAACCTTCGGGAATATATTACAACCTTTCCGTTCCCAGGCTTTACGAAGAAGCGATCAAGAGAAACGAAGGACACGTTGGTGAGAGTGGAACTTTTGTAGGCTACACTTCTCCTCATACTGGAAGATCCCCCAAGGACAGATTTGTAGTAAAGGAGCCTTCCACGGAAAAAAATATAGACTGGGGAGCGGTAAACAAGCCCGTATCACCAGAGGTGTTTGATCACTTTTACGAGGAAGTGATGGATTATTTCAAAGGGAAGGACGTTTTCGTGAGAGACCTGCAGGTCTGCGCTCATCCCGACTACAGAACAAACGTGAGGGTGATTAATGAATTCGCCTGGCACAATCTTTTCGTAAATAATCTCTTCATACGACCCAGTGCTTCTGAGCTTCCGCATAAGGAAGTGGGTTTTACCGTCATTTCAGCCCCGGGTTTTAAGGCAGATGACCCGGAAAAATACGGTCTTAACAGCGAAACCTTCATATTTCTTAACCTGAGCCGAAAAATTGCCCTTATCGGTGGTACACGCTACGCGGGAGAGATGAAAAAATCCGTTTTTGCCGCCATGAATTTTCTTCTGCCGGAAAGAAATGTTTTTCCAATGCACTGTTCGGCGAACATCGGAAAGGACGGAAATGTGGCGCTTTTCTTCGGATTGTCGGGAACTGGCAAAACCACGCTTTCTGCTGATCCCGAAAGGGCGCTTATCGGAGATGACGAACATGGCTGGTTTGATGAAGGGGTTTTTAATTTCGAAGGTGGCTGTTATGCGAAGACCATAAAGCTTAGCCCGACTACAGAACCCGAGATTTATCAAGCAGCGCTTAATTTCGGCTCGGTTCTTGAGAACGTCGAACTCGATTTACAAATGGGGAAAATAGATTTTGACAGCGACAAATATACCGAGAACACCCGCGGGGCATACCAGATTGACATGCTCGAAAATATTGTTCCGGAAGGAATAGGCGGTATTCCCAAAAGTATTTTCATGCTTACCTATGATGCTTTCGGAGTCCTGCCCCCTATATCAAAGCTTGATTCCGACCAAGCCATGCGTTATTTCCTTCTGGGCTACACGGCGAAAGTTGCCGGCACCGAGAGGGGAGTGAGCAAACCTCAGGCGACTTTCAGCTCATGTTTCGGGTCTCCTTTTCTTCCAAGACCCCCGAAGTTCTACGGAGCGATGCTGAAAGAAAGAATGGAAAAACACAAAGTAAACGTATGGCTTCTAAATACCGGAATTTCCGGCGGGCCTTTCGGGGTCGGCAAGAGAATGCCTCTTCCCTCCACAAGAGCTCTTGTTACAGCAGCCGTAAGCGGTTTGCTTGACGACAGAGAGTTTGTCAAAGTCCCTATACTTGACCTCTCCGTGCCGGTTGATTGCCCTGGAGTTGATTCAACTCTTCTACAGCCTCGACTTTCATGGGATGATCCGGACGAATATGATCACAAGGCTCGTACTCTTTCGGAACTTTTCGAGAAAGAATACGAAAAGTATGTCTAGAGTTTAAGCCGGTTTTAACCCATCTTCTTGTTAATACTTGACTCCGTAGTATAGAAAACACCTAGCGAATTGAGGCCGGGGATTATTTCTGGCGTCCCCGAGGGGATTTGAACCCCTGTTACCGGCGTGAAAGGCCGATGTCCTAGGCCTGACTAGACGACGGGGACGTATAGTGGTATGAGCCGTACAGGATTTGAACCTGTGACCCACTGCTTAAAAGGCAGTTGCTCTACCAGCTGAGCTAACGGCTCAGAAGATGCCGTATTATATCATGGGCCCTTTTCATGTCAAAAAACTACAGTTGTCCTGATAGAAAGTATAAAATCATGTAAACTCCCTTTCTCACTTTCTTTTTTCAGGTCACCTTTTAGGATGTCTTTTGCACAAAAGTACAGAGATTTTTCCCTCGTCACTTTGGGAAATTTTTTCTTTTTCTGCAATTTTTCCTCTTTTTTCCTGCTTCCGCTTTTCATAAAAGATATCGGGGGTGACGAGGCCCGCATAGGGTATGTCATGGGCACCTTTGGCATAACTTCAATAGGAGCTATCCCCTTCGCAGCCTATCTGATAGACCACTACGGGCGAAGAAGGTTCATGCTTGCAGGTTCTTTCCTGATGTTTCTGGTTTCCTTTCTCTATATTTTTATATCGGATCTTGACGTAAAGATATTTCTCCTGAGGCTCATGCAGGGAATAGCTTTCGCTTTTTTCTTCACCTCAGCCGCTACGGCGGTCTCCGATTATGTTCCCAGTGAAATAAGGGCCTACGGGCTCGGCATTTTCGGTGCCTTCACGATAGCTTCTTACTCGGTTGGACCTACTATCGGAGAAATTGTGATCGAAAGATTCAGCTACTCGACCTTCTTTCTCTATACCTCTTTGTTTAGCCTGCTTGCCTTTATTCTGTGTTTTCTTTCGCGGGAGGGGAACTTCAGGGTATCCGAAAAATCCATTTTCAGCGGATTTTTCGACGTTGTTTTCTCCGCGAGGTTCCGCGTGCTTCTGCTGACCAATCTTATAATTGCCGTGGGACTTGGAAGCATGCTTAATTTCTTCTCCGTTTTTCTCGAGGAAAACGGAATTCATGCTTGGAGCTTTTTTCTTACATATTCGGTAACCGTCATATTAATCAGGATCCTGGGAGGAAAGCTTCCAGATATTGTTGAGAGGAGGAAAATAGCCCTGCCTTCGATGCTTATCATGGTGTCGTCCTTGCTGATGATTTTTTCCATAAACTCCACTTTGAGTGCCGTTCTGGTTTCTTTCGTCTTCAGCCTGGGTTACGGAATTCTCTATCCCACCATAAGCGCGATGATTATCGACAGGGCTCTTGATGATGAAAGGGGAACTGCGATGGGAGCGTTCAACATGTCTTTTAGCATCGGGATAAACTTTTTTGCCTTCGCTCTCGGACTCATAGCGCGAGATTACGGTTTTTCGAACATGTATTCGATAACGGGAATGTTCATGTTTGCGGGGTGCATTATCTTTACCTATAAATATTTTATAAGTGCGGGGAGGGTGAAACGTCTTTCATGAAAATAAAATCCGGTGACACCATTCTCCTCGTTTCACCTGATAATAAAAGCTTCATGGTGGTGGTAGAAGAGGGCAAGTCGTTCAGTTCTCACATGGGAATACTCGATCTTTCCTCCGCGCTGGGAAAAAAATGGGGGGAAACTATAGTCTCAAGTCTTGGAAACGATTTTGTACTTCTTAACCCTACCGTGGAACAGAAGATTATGAAGGTGAGAAGGGCTACGCAGATCGTTTATCCCAAGGATGCGGCCTTGATTCTCTTTAAAACGGACGTGAGAGCGGGAGTGAGGGTTGTTGAAGCCGCGACCGGCTCAGGAGCCCTTACCATCGCGCTTGCGAATTCGGTGGCCCCTTCCGGAAAAGTCTATACGTACGAGAAAAGAGAGCAGTTCATGAATAATGCCAAAGATAACGTACGACGGGCGGGGCTTTCTCAATACGTGGAATTTAACTGTGGCGATGCCAGAGAAGGTTTTAAGGAAAGAGAAGTCGACGTCGCGATACTTGATCTCCCTTCTCCATGGTATGGAATTCCGGCGGCTTACGAGGCTCTTGCTTCCGGAGGGAGAATCGCGAGTATTTCCCCAACATACAACCAGGTGGAAAGAACCGCAGAATCGCTTGAGGAAAAGGGTTTTGTGAGAATCGAAACGGTAGAGCTTATAATGAGGAACTATCAGGTGAAAAAGGGGAAGACCCGCCCGGATAACAGGACCGTGGCACACACAGGATTCCTTACCTTCGCCTTCAAGGGAATAAGCGATGTTGACGCCCGCGAATCAAAATGACTAATGAACGACTTCTTATAGAAGGCGCAGAACAAATAGGCATTAAAAATATCAGAACCGATCTTTTCCTCTCTTATGTTGACCTGCTACGCAAGTGGGGCAGTCGCATAAACCTAAGTTCAGTTCTCACTGACCGAGAAATCATAATCAAGCACCTGATTGATTCCCTTACAGTGGCTGAATTCATGCCTCCCGACTCAAGGGTGATTGACATAGGAACGGGAGCCGGTCTTCCTGGAATTCCGCTTTCTATCTACGACCCGTCCCTCAAGGTTACGCTTCTTGAGTCGGTTGGAAAGAAGGTTGCTTTTTTAAGAGACGTGAAAAGATCTCTCGGACTTAACGGCATTGGTATCCACCATGGTAGAGCGGAGGAAGTAGATAGAGGGATGAGAGGGAGTTTTGACCGGGTGACGTTCCGGGCTCTTGGGAACGTTGGCACTGTCGTGGCTCTCGGTACTCCTTATCTGGATATAGGAGGGGAGATGGTTATAATGAAGGGGCCCCGGGGAAAGAAGGAATGGGAAGATTACGCGAACCGGTACCCGGAAAACATGGAACTTCTTTTTACAAGAGAACTTGAACTGCCTTTTTCAGGTGAGAAAAGGGTGATTATCGTCGCAAAGCCGATATCTCAGCAGATGGAGCCGAAAGTTTGAAAACCATAGGAGTAATAGGCGGAAGCGGTCTTTATGAAATGGAAGGGCTTTCGGATGTTAAAACCGTTTCCATGGAGACTCCATGGGGTAAACCCTCTTCAAGCCTACTTACAGGAACCCTTGGCAGTGTGCGAATGGTGTTTCTTCCAAGACATGGAACAGGGCACACGGTATCCCCGCCTGAGATAAACTTCCGGGCGAATATATACGCAATGAAAGCTATGGGAGTCGAGTGGATTATATCTGTAAGTGCCGTGGGCAGCTTGAAGGAGGAAATAGAACCAGGGCACATAGTGATACCTGATCAGTTCATTGATAACACTAAGCGGAGGCCTTCTACTTTCTTTGAAGGTGGTATAGTAGCCCACGTTTCAATGGCCGACCCGGTGTGCTCTGTGCTATCAGGTTGTTTGCGGGAAGCATCGCTTGGCTCTGGCGGGACGGTCCACTCGGGAGGAACCTACGTCTGTATCGAGGGTCCCCAGTTCTCTACAAGGGCGGAGAGCCATCTGTACAGAAAATGGGGAGCAGACATAATAGGAATGACCGCAATGCCGGAAGCAAAACTTGCCAGGGAAGCGGAGATCTGCTATTCCACAATAGCCCTTTGCACTGATTATGACTGCTGGAACGAAGGTCATGACGACGTCACGGTTTCGGACATAATCGAGATCATGAATAAAAACGTTGAAGCGGCAAAAAAAATAATAGCCGCTGTAGTTGATAATATCCCTGAAGAAAGAGAATGTCCTTGCGGGAGTGCCTTGGGTCACTCTATAATAACGTCCTCGGACTGCGTAACCGAAGAAACCAAGAAGAGATTTGAACTTATCGTGAAAAAATACATGTAGAGGTCCGAATGAGCATCGTCGTTGTAGGGTCAGTAGGAATTGACACCATAGAAACACCTTTTGGAAGAGAAGAAAACGTTCTCGGCGGGTCCGCCTGTTATTTCTCTCTGGCGGCCCGTAATTTTACGGATGTTCATATGGTCTCCTCCGTTGGAGAAGATTTTCCCCCGGATTATTCTGAACTGCTTCGCTCAAGGGGCATTGATACGGAGGGAATAGCGATCAGTGCCGGAGAAACCTTCAGATGGCAAGGCAGATACGACTATGATATGAAAGATCCGGAAACTGTCTCCGTCACCCTTGGTGTTCTGGGATCATTTGACCCTGTGGTTCCCGAGAAATCCAGAGATGCCGATTATCTTTTCTTAGCCAACACGGATCCTGAAATCCAGATGAAGGTCCTTGAACAGGTAAGCTCACCTCGAATTGTGGCCTGCGACACCATGAACTTCTGGATAGACAACAAACTGCAGGAACTGAAGACACTCCTCGGCAGAGTCAACATTCTCATAATAAACGATTCCGAAGCAAGACAGCTATCCGAAGAACCATTGATGGTCAGAGCGGCGAGAAAGATAATGGACATGGGACCGGAATTTCTGATTGTGAAAAGAGGAGAGTACGGAGCTTTGCTTTTTTCTCGGGAAGATCTGTTTTTCGCCCCCAGTTACATGCTTGAGCAAGTGCTTGACCCGACGGGAGCGGGAGATACTTTTGCCGGAGGATTCATGGGCTATGTTGCGTCTATGGATAAAGACCTTGACTTTGCCGGCTTTAAAAAAGGGGTTGCCTACGGAAGTGTTCTGGCTTCCTTTACAGTTGAGGATTTCAGTGTAAGACGTCTGGGCTCGCTAGAGAAAGAAGAAATAGAACGAAGATACGGACAGTTCCTAAAACTGTCGACCATGTAGAAGAGGAAGTCAGCTAAGGGACTTTACGTATTTCATGCGGATATTGTAAATCATGTCGTCAAGAAGATTCTTTTCCTCTTCAGTTAGATTCCCCTCGGTCTTTTCCGCAAGTATCTCAAGTATGGTTATGGTGTGCTTGGCGGCCGGAATGTTAACTTCTCTTTTTTTTGAGTGAGGGTCGGGAATTTCACCCAGATGAATAAGAGCCGAAGCGTTTAATGAGAGAATAAAGCCCGAAAAGTCCATCTTTAATTCTTCTTTTTCACCGCTCACGATAAACCACTCTCCTTACAAGTAAATTCTTAACGCCGTTGGATCAATTATAGATACTGGAGGAGTTTTTTTCTAGGGTCGTAGGGATATTTCTCTTTAATCTCATCCATGAGTTTCTTCATATGCTCGCTGGATTCCTTCGGCATTGCTATCTGAATAACTACGAACTGATCTCCCCGTTTGCCGGTCTTGGGATTCTTCACTCCCTTTTCTCTGAGTCTCATTTTCGTGCCGCTTCCCACGCCGGGAGGGATAGTAAGTTTTACAGGACTCTCTATGGTTGGCACGTCGATCAGCGTTCCCAGGGTCGCCTCATAGACCGTTAGGGGAAGATCAATATATATATCGTCGTTTTCTCTTCTGAAAACCGGATGGGACAAGACCTTTATTTCAAGAATGAGATCTCCGGCCATAGAGTTTATTTGTTCGCCTTTGCCCGGCAACCTTACCTTGGACCCGGTTTTCACTCCAGCCGGAATCTTAACCGTTATTTTTTTGGTTCCGCCCTCGGGCGACTTGATCAGGAGTTCCTTTTCTCCACCTTTTACCGCGGTTTCAAAATCAAGGGTTATAGTATGCTGGATGTTTTTCGGTCTTCTTGGCTGCTGTCGCACGTTACCGAAATCAAAAATATCTCCGAAACTTCCCCCAGCTCCACCCATACCGTAAGCCCCGCCTCCCTGCGAAAAGATATCTTTGAAGATTTCATCTATGTCCGGAAACCCCCGTGAATACTGCCTGTAGTTTCCTCCGCCTGTTCTCTGCCCACCAAAACTGCTTGTCCCGAACATGTCGTAGGTTTTTTTCTTCTCGGGGTCGGAGAGGGTTTCGTAAGCGTGCTGAATTTCCTTGAACTTCTCCTCGGATCTTTTGTCCCCCTGATTCATGTCGGGGTGGTGTTTTCTCGCTAGGTCTCTGTACGCTTTCTTTATCTGGTCCTGCGTCGCGTTTCGCGGTACACCGAGCACTGCGTAAAGATCTTTTTCCGCGTTCATGAAGATAAAAACTCCGATTTTCTCATGCTCATTATAATACTACTTGAGATTGAAAGAAATTGATTAGGAGTTTATATACTTGGCTGCCCGCGGGAGGTACCTTTTTTGACTATTGTGCCGAACCACATTCGAGGAGTATTAAAATAAGGACCAAGAAACAGAAGATAGACGAGAAATACGAGATTCCATGAGCAAGAAGAAAACTGTCGCCGTGACGGGCGCGGCCGGGTTCATCGGCTCAAGATTGGTGAAGAGACTGGCACAATCAGACCATGTGGACAGAGTTATAGCGCTTGATTGTGTCCCGCTAGACATATCCTCTCCGAAAGTCATAACATTCCAGAAGGACATCCGGGAGTCGACTGCGGACATTCTTCGAAAGTACCAGGTTGACGCGGTTGTCCACTTGGCCTTTCTCTTGCGGCCCGGACATGACCGCAAGGCAGCGCACAGGGTGAATGTTAGCGGTACGGCCCAAGTGATACATGACTGCTGGGCTGTCGGCATAAAACACCTTGTCTACCTCAGCAGCACCACTGTGTACGGCGCCCGTTCTGGGACTGAGCAGCCATATACTGAGGAATCACCTGTCAGGCCCGTCCGAGGCTTTCAGTACGCCGAGAACAAGGCCACAGCGGAACTCAAGCTGAAAACATTTGCAATGAACAATCCCAACTCCCGCGTCACCATATTGCGGGGGTGCACAGTAATGGCGCCCCAGTGCGAGAACTTCGTTACTGAGGTCTTTTTCAGACTGGCGAGTGTCCGCGTTCTCGGTGCGGACCCGCAGATGCAGTTCATCCATCTGGCCGACCTGCTCGACGCCTTTGAGCTGTGCCTGCTGAAGCCTGCCTACGGGGTGTTCAACATCACGGGAGAGGGGACAGTTGCCTATAGCGAGATTGCAAGCATTGCGGGTAGGCGCGCGATTACCCTTCCAGCGCCGCTTCTCGCAGTCATCACGTGGGTAACATGGGTGCTGCGACTGCAAAGCGATTCTCCCGCGTGCGGGGTCGAGTACGCAAGATGGCCGTGGGTGGCGAGTAATGAGAAGCTGACACGAGAGACCGGGTTCCGTCCAAAACACACTTCCCGGGAAGCGCTGATGAGCTCGGTGCTGGCAAATAGTTAATTGCTTTCATTCCGCAATCATAGTCTTCATATACCTGATTGAAAAACTATCTGTATTCCTGATGACAACTATATTGATAACTTCTTGAAAGTTAGCCAGGGTGGTTAAATCTGTCAGTCAGTCCTCTATGGATTCGAGTATCCTGTCTGCAATCTCAAAAAAGGCCTTTCCAGCTGCACTTTGCGGATCAGACTCCACGATAGGGGTTCCGTTATCTCCACCGATTCTTATCCGCGGATCGATTGGGATTTCTCCAAGAAACGGAACTTCAAACTTCTCTGCCATACGTCTTCCTCCACCCCTGCCGAATATGTCTATCTTGCCGTCTACATCGGGCATATCGAGATAGCTCATGTTCTCCACTATGCCAAGAATGGGAATATTCAGTTTGTTAAACATCAGTATCCCTCTTCTTACGTCCACTAGAGCTACGTCCTGCGGAGTGGTTACTATAACCCCTCCGCTTATCGGGGCCGTCTGTGCCAGAGAAAGCTGGGCATCCCCCGTGCCTGGAGGAAGGTCAATTACCAAGTAATCCGTTCCGCTCCATTCAACGTCCTCGATGAACTGCTTTATCGCTCCGTGTACCATGGGACCTCTCCATATCACAGCGTCCTCCTCGTTCACGAGAAAACCGATGGACATTACCTTGAGGCCGAATTTTTCTATGGGAACGATCTTGTCATCGGCGGTTGCACGGGGTTTTTCGCTTATCCCCATCATCAAAGGAGCGCTCGGTCCCCAAATATCGGCATCCATAAGCCCGACTTTCTGTCTTTTTTTTGAGATTGCCAGGGAGAGGTTGGTTGCTATTGTTGACTTGCCGACTCCTCCTTTGCCGCTTGCGACGGCTATGTAGTACTTTATATCGGGAAGCTTGCTTTTTTCACTACCCGCATCGGCAGTTATCTGCTTCTGTGGTCGCGAGCCGATCTTCATCGAGAGGTCTTCAACTCCGGGTATGCCGAAAATGGCTTTTCGGACTTCTTCCTCGATTGTGGACTGAAGTTTCTGGTCGGGCTTGGGAAGTACTATGGAAAGGGTCACCTTCGAACCCTCCACAAGAATGTCTTTTACGAGACCGAAGGATACTATGTCCCGGTTAAATCCCGGATAGTTAACACCCTTAAGAACTTTTATTATCCGTTCTCTGTTTAGTTCCACGCGGAAAGTTCCCCCTAAGAGATACCCAGTTTCTTTTTTCCTTCCTCGGATATCATGTCGGGGTTCCAGGGAGGATCCCATATCACCTCTATAAGAACGTTATCGGCTCCCGCGTTTTTAAGGGCCATTTCAGCTTGGCCCGCTATATGTGCTCCCATGGCGCACCCTGGGGTGGTAAGGGTCATCTTGATTTGAACGTTCCGCCCGGAAATTTTGGTGTCGTAAATAAGCCCAAGATCCACTATGCTCACGGGAAGTTCGGGGTCGTACACATCCTTAAGAGCGCCGTAGACTGTCTCTTTCGTTATTTCGGGGCTGTCTTCGGGTTTTTTCTTTTTTTCAATCTTGGTAAAAGACACGGAGCTTTTATCCTTAGAAGGACCGCCCCTGTCTATCTGGATTATCTTTTTCATCCCCATAATTTGCCTCCTGATTTCTTTTTTTAACTATACAACACTAGCTACAGTATCAAAGCCCTTTGCTAGTCTCTGAATCTTCAGCATCGTTAAGTTCGGTTGGTCGTGCCTGAAGATACAGCAGTTAAAAATTTTTCCGAGTAGAATTCAAGCACAAAATCACAGACACAGGTGGACTTAACTTCACTTATTTTGATATTATAACTTAACCAAATGAATTTTCTAAGAACGGATTGACACATAGTAAGAGGTGTTTCGTACCGAATTTGGAAATTGCGTTTGCTCTTTGTATCCTCGAATATATTTTCAATTAAAAATCGCTAGACCTTGAACTAAACCTTAATGCATCAAAAACGCAACATTCCTTGGCTTCAGATCCTCCGCTTTCATAAAGAAATAACTCGAAGAGGTGAAGAGAATTTCTTTGCTCTTCCTGTAGATCAACTTGATTCCGACAGATGCTCTTCTCTATATAAATTTGAATTCAAGAGCTTTGCAGGACCATGGCAAGTTGATCCTGATACGTTCAAGAGTAAGCCATTTCTCCAGAAACTAAAGCGGAAAGAAGTGGATGAAATTTTCCTTGGCGGCCCTTGCTGGTACAAGGCTCCAAGAAAAAACGACCGAGGCAGTGGTAATTGGTTACCGGTTCTATACCGACAGATAAAATTTTACTTAGATACGGATTCCGTCTGCATTGTCCCCGATCAAGGTAAATGGGAAATATCCCCTCTAGTCTACGATCTCCTCGAGAGTAAAAGCGCCCAGTCTAGGCATCCACTGGAACAATGGTTGCCTAATCTTATAGAAATTACTCAGAATCTATCCACAACTAAGAATATTGATCTTACAGAGGCTTTAATCGATATCTTATCAAGCAACATCCCCGAACTTGGAGAAGAGCTTCGGAAGAAAATTCAATCTGGCATCTCACATCTACCTTCGCCTTGGATTATCTTTAGTCCAACAACATCTTCTTCCCCAGTATATCAGCATTTGATGTCTGATTATGAAGAACTAGATAAAATTCTTGAAAAACAGACTGACAACATTGGCGGGTTTGAGCTCCTTGAAGATATAGCCGTTACTGAGAATGCTCAATCGGTTTCATTACTCCCAGTTGTTCCTCTTAATAGATCTCAAGAGAAAGCGGTTTTGGGTATTCTGGCTGGAAAGCCTGTTACAGTCATCAGTGGTCCTCCGGGAACCGGCAAGAGTCAGGTTGTCGTCTCATCTTTGCTTAACTGTTGGTCACAAGGGAAGAGTGTTCTTTTCGCTAGTCAGAACAATCAAGCTGTTGATACCGTCCGAGAAAGGATAAAGAAGTTTGAAGATCAATTTCCGATAGCGATTCGCACAGGAAGCAAACGTTATAGAACTGATTTCAACGAAGCACTTCGGCGTATTCTAAACGCCATCACGTACTCAACAGCAAATTCTTTATCTACAAAACAGGATGCTTCTCAGCGCAAAGACAGTCTGTTGAGTAAAAAGAAACAAATTGAGGAATTTCTCGATAGTAAGCTCCCCCAACGTATTAATGAATCCTTAAGCTCTTCTCTTGAAGCCTATGCATTGCATCAGAGTACACTTGCCGAGTTACAAGAAGCCAAAGAATCTCTACGTTCAGACCTTAGGAAAATTGGCTACACCCTGGATGCAGAAGACTTCAAACGCTTGGTGTTTGACCCGCTGAACACCTGGGTTGGAAATATCAGTTCTGTCAAAAAAGAAATAATTGATAACAAAAAAAAAGAAGAACTATATAAAAGCGAAGCAACAGAAGCAGAAGAGAAACGCAACCAATCAGTTCAGACTTTAGGGCTCGATTTCTCAAAGGTTAGAAGCTGGGATTGGCTCATTTCTGCACAAGGCCCTGAGTCTCTCCAAGCGTGGTTAACAAGCTTTCACAAACTAATTGATAATATTCATGAACACGATCTTGAAGTTTTACCTTGGGATAATAACTACGAATACTGGAAAAGCTCTGAACAAGCTGAAAAATGGTCAGAAAATACACACAAGCTTGTTGAGGTCATAAACTCTGACTTTGGTCAACTTGAACAACTCATTAAAGAAGTTGCCGAGGCCGAATCCGAACTCAACCAAGAACATGAAGTTTCCAATTCTCTCCTTGATATAATGGCAAAGCCACACTTATTGGATGCTCTCCAAAGGTGGACCACCCTCTACTCTGAATACTGTACTCAACCCAAAACATGGGTTTCCTGGCTCCCTTTTTCTGATAAGAGCAAGTTGAACCGAGCTATTCGAGAAGTCGAAAAGATTCTTCTGCCTACCTTTCCCGCATCCATGTGGCAGAGAGTAGGACCTCTTAATGATGAAGGAAGGAGAAGGTTTGTACAGATCATTGAAAAGAACGAGAAATGGTTAGATCTTCGAAAAGCAACGGATATAAAACAGGACTCAATAAGATCTAAGTTTCGCGAGTTTCGTACCCTCGCTACAAACCTCAGACTTGCTGATATACCACAATCGGAAGATCTTAATCTGTGGATGAAATTTGCCGAAGTTCTTGCGGAGAACCAGAAAATCGCCAAGGTAGCAGCAACCGCATGGAGACATCGCGAAAACCGAGAAAAGATCTGTGGACAACTGCAACAAGCTGTATCTAAATACAATACTATTGCTTCGGGTATCCCTCTAAGAGAAGCTTGGGTAAGTGGTATAGGTGCTCAGTTTCATGAGACTATTAATGCTCTCAATTCCACCCCTTCTTTTGAAAATATAGTTGCCGTGAGGACTGTTCTATACAGTAAAGATGTCGATGAATTTATAGAAATCTGGAAAGAAGCCCGCAAACACGAGAAAAGATTGCGGTCTATTCAATCTTCTGTGGAGGAACTGCCTACAAAGTTAGATCTGATTGAAAACTGGTGGAATATAAAGCCAGATTTGGTTCCAATTGAGGCCCATCAAAGAAGCCAACTTCCTAAAGGGGATGACGTAGTTTTTGAACATACCAAAACTTGTCAGGAATGGTTGGAATCTTGGAATATCTTTGTATCTAGAACACGCCAAAAGTACGAAGACAAGCTTCAAGAAGAAAAAAATTGGGCATGTAAAAAACTTGCTGAAGCTGGCGAGCTGATCCCTAACAAAGACAAAAAGAATATTCAAGTCCTTATAGATCAAGTTGTCGGAAAGGATACTGATGAGTGGCCGGTAACTAAACTTCGAGATGCTTTCGGCAAATTTGAGCCTGTCCGTCTTAAAGCACGAGTTGAAAATATAAATTACGAGCTTGAGAAACTATCTTTTGACGAAGCTAAAGATCGTTGGGTTCAACAGTTATCCCAAGACCCAGAAATTCAAGACGTGCTTCGTCAACTTCTTGATAGATATCAACAGTCTGGAGGGGGTTCTATATTACCAGAAGATTACGATTTATTTGAAAAAGCTTTAAAAGCCATACCCGTATGGATTATTACGGCTCTCTCACCGCAATCTTTACCTTTAATTCCGCACTTATTTGATGTTCTAGTGATTGATGAAGCTACTCAATGTACTATTACTAATCTCCTTCCGCTAATTTATAGAGCAAAGAGTCTTGTGGTTATAGGAGACCCGGAACAGCTTCCTGCTATTCCAACATTGAGAGAAAACGCGGAAAGGACACTTGCACAGAATTTCCAAGTTGATCAGTGGCTTGATCTGCTTGGACACTCACAAAGAACTGTTTACGATACAGCTGTTCAATGTCTGCCCCGTCGATACTCGGACATAGTCTTGCTTGAAGAGCACTACAGGAGTCATCCTTTAATAATCGGATTTTCAAATCGATATATTTACCAGAAACGACTGCAACTCAAAAAAGATTCCATCGAAATTTCAAACGCTCTTGGAATATCAGGAATTGATGTTCAAGGATTCTGCAAGCGGGGACAATTAGGTCGGAGCTGGATTAACGAAAAAGAAGCTGAAAAAGTAGTAACTTTAATCCAAGAGTTACGAAACAACAATCGTTACTCTAATTTTACCATAGGTGTAGTCACTCCTTTCCGCTCTCAAGCAGATCTTATTGCTAATCTCATTGAGAAACAAACCTCTGATTCTGATATCCATAGGGACATCACCATAGGAACGGTTCATACCTATCAGGGTGATGAACGCGACTTGATGATTTTCTCGCCGGTTGTTTCTAAAGGAATTTCTGACAATACAGTTCAGTGGGTTGGAAACCCGAACATGATAAATGTTGCTGTGACCCGAGCCAGAGAGGGATTCTTCTTCGTAGCGGATTTCGGAGTGTGCCGACGACAGAGGGGTGTCTTAGGACATCTCACTCGCTATGTTGAAGACGTGGAAAATCTCCGCAAGACCAGTGCAGAGGAACTCGAACTCTTCAGTTGGATGGTAATGCAGGGATGGGACCCTGAAGTGCATCCAAAGATTAGAGACATTGAGGTGGATTTTGTTCTAAAGAAAGCAGGTAGAAAAATAGTAGTTGAAGTCGACGGAGAGCAACACAAACGGCGAAGAGTTGAAGATAAAAGTCGAGATGTTTTTTTAAACTCACGCGGCTACGAAGTATATCGTTTTCCAACTCGAGAAGTCCGCGAAGCCCCTGCTTCCATCATTCATCTGTTGGGAAAAAAGCTTTCTGGGGAATTTAGTTAGTTATAACCACCCTGAGGCACTTGCGTAGTTGAGTATAGCCATACAGGGCAAGAGGTTTGAGGAGGGGC
>JAPOYE010000011.1 GCA_026706695.1 Candidatus Dadabacteria bacterium
AGCAGCGACACGTTGTCTATTATTGTCTGAAGTCCGTACTCATAGTTGTCTGAGTAACCGCTGTGACCCAGCATCTGACGAAGCAACATATCATTGTTAGCAAGGTGATGAAGTCGGTCATAATCACAGTCAAGTCCCTGCTTCATTACCCCGAGCACAACGACCCTCCATATGTCCATTCCGGGACGGCCCGTGCGAAGGTCAACTTCGGGAAGAAACTTCTCTTCAAGCAGGGAAAACAGCTTCTCCCTTGTCTCAGGATTCGTGTATATGTGCTGCAATCCTATCAGTATTGCGGGAATATCGTCCCGGGATTTCGGATTGAAGCGTATCTTCTCAATCGGCGTTCCCGCGAGTTCGAGCTGAAGGTTCTTTATCTTTCTCATGGTGAGTTCTCCGAAGATTCTTTGAAATGGCTCAATATGTTGATAATTCAAGTATAATTCTACCACATATGGAGAATCTTCACCATAGAAAATCAATGATTATTTGTTTTATTTCAGTGAGTTAGACCTTCTCTGACAGACACTAGTTAGTATAGAAATGTGCGGTTGGTGGAATAGCCGGGTTTAAGAACTCTGAGGGAAAGCGCTTTTGAAGAAAACGGCCGCTGTTATAATTTCCGCAATAATTCTTTTGGCCTGGGGCTCAGTGTCATGGATGGTTCTTCCATGGCACCAGATGGCAGCTAATAAATTTACAAACGAACCCGAGGTTGCCAGAGTCATAGAGGCAAATGCCCCGAAACCGGGCATTTACTATCTGCCGTTCTCGCATAAGGATCACGAGGCAGGGGAAACTGCTGCCTTCGTAAACGCCCTATCCCCCCAGCATGGCAAATCAGCTTCTGATCCAGTTCCTCGGCGACCTCGTAAGCGTTCTGATCGTTATCTGTCTGCTCTCCCAGACAGCTGGCCTGAGTTACTGGGGACGGGTGGGGTTTGTTGCCTCTATCGGGGCGGCAATAGGGCTTATAAGCCATTTTCCTTACTGGAACTGGTTTGGTTTTCCTACTCACTACGTAGCGGTCATCGTCATTGACAGTCTCATCGCCTGGTTTCTGGCAGGGCTAATGATAGCAAAACTGGTCGCAAGAAATACGAAAAAGGTAACCACGAGGATAGGTGTTATTGATTAACCCGTGGAGATGTCCGTCCCGGACCCTCAGCGTTCGCCGGATGTAAGATGGTCCACAAACTCGACTCTGCTGAAGTAAAGGAAATTCAGACGGTCAGGTTCAAGCCCTTTTACGTACGGCTTGATCATGTTCTGCTGAACCGAGTTAAGATAAGGAACTATTGGAACGTCGGTTTCCGTAAGAATTCTCTGGGCACTGTTGTAAAGGTTCGTTCTTTGCCCGCGATCCAGAATCCCGGCTGCCTTCTCCACTAATCGATCGTACTCCGGATTGCACCACTTGGTACGGTTATTCCCGCTTCCACATTCAAAGAGATTCATGAAATTGTGAGGATCCGGAAAATCCGCCTGCCATCCAGCCCTGAATACGGGCGGTGGATCCGTTCTGAGCGTGCTTAGATATACGGTCCATTCCTGATTCACGAGCTTCACCTCGATGCCGAGATGCTCCTTCCACAGGCTCTGGAACGCCTCGGCTACAATTCTGTTGTTTCCGGTATCCGGATAAAGGAAAGCGGTCTTCGGAAAATTCTCTCCGCCCGGATAACCAGCCATCTCAAGAAATTTCCTCGCCTTGTGCACATCAAACGAAATACCGATCCGGGGATTGTGGGCAAGCATGTCAATCGGTATCCATGAAGTTACGGGCACTCCCGCCCCTTGGAGAAGTCCGGCGAGGCTTTCCCTGTCTATCGAACTCGCAAAAGCCTTTCTCACCAGAGGATTGTCAAACGGAGCTTTCTTGGTGTTAAACCCTATGTAGTTGTTTCTGAAAACCACGCTCTGCTTAAAATCCGGAAGCTTTCTGACCCTTGGAACCTCAAGCAGGGGAATTCCCTTGCTGTCAAGAAAATCGAGTTCCCCGCTCTCATAAAGGGCGAGAGTGGATACGGGGTTTTCGTTCATTATCATCTTCACTTTTTTGGCGCTTTTGGGTTTGTCTCCCCAGTAGCTTTCATACTCCTCGATAAGAACCTCCTTATGATGCTTCCATTCTTTCAATCTGTAAGGTCCCAGAGTGACTATGTTTGCTGCTTCAGTCCACCTAGTTCCGTATTTCTCAACAATATCCTTTCTCATCGGAAAAGTGGACATGAAAGTGACTAGGCTCAGAAAATAGGCCCTCGGCTTTTCAAGAGTAACAATAAGGGTATGGTCATCCGGGGCTTTTACCCCGACTTCGCCGAAATCCTTTATCTCCCCGGAATTGAACTTCCTTGCGTTTTGTATGTCGAAAAGGAAATAAGCGTAACTTCCGGCGGTTTCGGGCCGAAGAATCCTTTCCCAGGAATAAAGGAAATCCCCGGCCTTAAGGGGCTTTCCATCCGTCCACAAGACTTTTTCCCTTATTTTAAAGGTATAAGTCCTTCCATCCTCGCTTACCCGCCAGCTTCGCGCGAGAGCGGGTACGGGTTCGTATTTTTCATCAAACGCCGCGAGACCGTCCATTATGTTCTCTATGATTGTAAAAGATGTGACATCGGTAGCGAGAGACCAGTCAAGCGTGGGAGGTTCGGTGCCGATATTTATGTTAAGCGTGTCCTTGCGGGAAATATCTGCGGCGTCGGGGGCCCTGTTTCCAGAACCGCAGGAAATGAAAAGGAAAATGCAGAGAATCGGAAGAAATTCTTTCGATCTTTTCATAACGACAGTTTGAAAATCCCGCAACGGTGCCGGTTGCTCGATAAAAATTTCTGAAAGCCGAAAATCAGGTTCAACCTCTAGTTTAACTACTGCCCGAAGACCTTGAACCTTCCGTTTTCTACTATTCCTACAATCGGCTCGTAAACCGCATCCCCGTAACGGTCAAAATAGAACTCGCCTAAAAGCGTGTCCGCCCTGATATCGGCCATTGCGTCGCGTATAGCCTCTGGGTCGATTGAAGAGGCATCGGCGATGGCCTCGGCCAGTATATAGGTAGATGCGTAGGACAGTGCGGCGAAAGCATCGGGTTCGCCGTATTTTGCCCGGAAATTTTTAAGAAACCTGCGGTTCTCGGGTGTGTCAATGTCCGCAATCCAGGTCGTAAAGGTAATAGCGCCCTCGGCCGCATCTGCAGCTTCTCTCACATCATCTTGAGTAGCCAGGGTAATCAGAAAAGGAACATTCATATCCATTCCGAGCCGCCGTGCCTGAGTCATGACTCCTCTGCGGCCCGGAGCCAGAGCCGATATGAAAAGAGCCTCGGGCGGAGGAACGGCATTTATTATGTCGGTTAACTGGCTAGTCAGGTCGGGAAGTGCACCGGTTGGTCGAGAATAAGTTTGCTCGCTCACGACCCTGACACCATGCTTTTCAAGCTCCTCTTTTACCTTTTCGTGGTTACTTGAGGAAAAAGCATCAGCTTCATTAACTATCGTGGCTACGTTATTGTAACGCAGTTGCTCTCTGGTAACCACGACGCCAGACTGCACAAGCGGGTCGACGGTGAGAGATGCACGGAAGGCAAATTCGCTTCTGGCACTGAGACCGCGCGCCGCGGATGTGGGACTGAAAGCCACAACCCCATTTTGCTGCGCGACTGGAATGATTCTTTCGGTGGCGCTCGACGTAAAAGGACCAAGAACGGCGACCACTCCATCTTGCTCAATAAGTTTTCTGTAGGCTCTCTCGGCGCCGTCTGGGGTACCCTCGGAATCCTCAATTATGAACCTGATTTCTTTTCCGCCAAGCAGTGGCGACCCGTTAATTTCCCCAAGGGCAAGCTCCATGCCGTTTTTCATCTGCAGGCCGTTTGAGGAAAGCGGACCGGTAAGGGGAACAACAACGCCGACGCCAACCTCTTCGGTTTCGTTCTGGCCGCAGGAGAAAGAACCGAGAAGCAGGACTGCGAAGACGACGGCAGCAGACATAAAGACGGTTATTTTTTTCGCGTTAAAGTTCCACATGATAACTATCTATCCCCCAAGAAGGATATCCGTTCAGACGCTCAGGATCAAAATCGTGCTGACAGGCCTGAATAACGAGATTACTCGAGGGCTTCGAACTTGCCGCCGCGGACTATCCTTACCACGAAGCTGTGGACCCCATCCCCGTTCTCGTCGAAATAGAATTTCCCGAAAATAGTGTCGTCCAGAGCGGATTCCGGACCGATCATCTGCAGGGCCGCCCTGATATCCTCCGGACTGGATGTTGAGGCGCGCGCAATGGCGGCGGCCAGTATTTGGGTGGAAGCGTAGGAGCGCGCCGAGTACGCGTCGGGGTCCTCTTCGTATTTCTCCTTGTATTTCCCGACGAAATCCACGCTCCGGGGCGTGCTGTCGGTTACCCAGTTCGTAACCGCAATGACACCTTCGGTCGACCCCGTCAGCTTCTTTTCGGCCTCCGCCACGTCCGTCTCCGTGAGCCCAATCACGATCAGGGAGGCTGTTATGCCCGTCTCGCGGGCCTTGACTATTACCCCCTGGCGCCCCGGCGAAAGAGCCGAAACGAATACCACATCCGCACCCGAGTCCTTTATGGCGCGTAACTGCTCCGTGAGATCGGGAAGGGAGTCGTTCTTTGCTCGGCTGAAACTCTGCTCTTCCACGACTTCCACGTCCGGGGACTTCGCAAGCTCCTCAAGCACCTTGTCGTTGCTGCTCATGGAGAAAGTGTCGTCCATGTTGACTATGGTCGCCGCTTTTGAATACTCCAGAGCGCCTTTGGTTTTCCTTATCCCTTCGGGAACCATTTTGTCCACGGTAAGGGAAGTGCGGAATATGAAATCGCCGGGAGCGGTGATTCCGTCCGGACTCGCGGCGGAGGTCGGACTTATGGCCACCACATTGCTTTCGTTCACGAGCGGGGCGATTCTTCTCATCGAGCTGGAACTCCACGGACCGATTATCGCACTCACAGCGTCCTCGCCGATAAGCTTCCTAAAAGCTCTCTCCGCACCGTCCGGGGTACCTTCGGTATCCTCAAAAACCGGACGGAGATCCGTCCCGCCGAGAAGCGCCGACGCGTTGATTTCCTCCACGGCGAGCTCGACGCCTTTTTTCATGTTTCCCCCAAGCCCCTCTGACACTCCCGTAAGGGGAAAGGCGACGCCGACCATAATCTCCTCGCCGCTATCCCCATGGCAGGAAACAAGACCGAGGACCGCAGCCGCGGCCACCACAGCAAAAAACAAAAGCGCAGCTACTTTTTTCACTTTAAAACAACCTCACTTTCCGATGATTATTCACTATCGGAGAGTGCAACCAGAACAGAGTCCTTTTCAACCGTCTCCCCTTCTTTAACCCTTATTTCCCTTATGACACCCGAAGCGGAGGCTTTAAGTTCGCTTTCCATTTTCATGGCCTCAACCACTACGACGCTGTCCCCAACCTCGATGCTGTCTCCCTGCTTCTTAAGGATCTTCACTACCCTGCTGTGCATCGGCGCCGTTATGTTAAGACTCCCCGTACCTTCTGCCTGAGAAGCGTCCCTTCCGGAAACGGCTTCCAGTTCGTAGAGATCGCCTTCGTAGAAAATCTGTATTTTCTTTCCTTCCCTGAATATCCCTACGGTGATGCTCTTGTTGTCAACCAGGATCGAATAGGTGCTTTCGTCTATACGCAGAAATTCTATTTCCTTCTGCTCATCGTCCATACTGAAAAGGCTCAGTCCTTCCTTCTCTTCGAAGGCCACCTTGTAGGTTTTGTTTCCCAGTTTGAAAGTATAAGTCATAACAGCGGATTCCCGGATACGCCGACCCTTCTGGCAAAAAGTTTCCAGCCCGAAGAAGCAGCGGTTTTCCCCTGCACAATTTGGTTCGAACCGCCGTTCATGGCAACGGCGGCGGCCATGAGTATAACTTCAGAATCAGACTCCTCGGGCACAAGAAGTTCTGGATGTCTTTCTATAAAACCTGTGTCAATCTGCGCCTTGCGGAACTCCGGATCCCGCATCATCCTGATCAGAAATCCGAGATTGGTTCTCACTCCCAGAACCACGTATTCCCTCAGGGCGGAGAGCATCCTGTCTACCGCATCTTCCCGGGAATTTCCCCAGACGACAAGCTTTGAGAGCATCGGATCGTAAAAAGACGTTATCTCGCAGCCGCTGTAAACGGACGAGTCGTCCCTCACTCCCGGACCGCTGGGAGCGCGCACGTAGTGAAGGGGCCCCGGCGAGGGAAGAAAATTAGTGGCCGGGTCCTCGGCGTAAACCCTGCATTCAAGAGCATGGCCCTGCATTTTTATGGCAGACTGCTTGAAAGGCAGCTTTTCCCCCGAAGCTATCCTTATCATCCATTTCACTATATCGAGTCCTGTGATCATTTCCGTAACCGGGTGCTCGACCTGCACTCTGGTGTTCATCTCAAGAAAGTAGAAATTCTCCTCCTGATCCATTATGAACTCGACCGTGCCGGCCCCGAAATAGTCAACCGCTTTTGCTATGCGAAGCGCAACTTCGCACATGTTTTTTCTGGTCTTCTGGCTTATGAATCCCGAGGGAGCTTCCTCTATCACCTTCTGGTGGCGTCTCTGTATCGAGCATTCGCGCTCGAACAGGTGCAGCAGGTTTCCGTGCCTGTCTCCGAGAACCTGGACTTCGACGTGTCTCGGTTGCTGAATGAATTTTTCTATGAATACCGAATCGTCTCCAAAAGAGGAAAACGCCTCACTCCTGGCCATACGAAGGGACGATTCGAACTCCTCCTTGGAATTAACGAGTCTCATTCCCTTTCCGCCCCCGCCTGCAGAGGCCTTTATCATTACCGGGTAGCCGATTTTCTTCGCCACCCTAGAGGCTTCAACATCGGATACGGCTCCCTCAGATCCGGGAACAAGGGGCAAGTTCGCTTCTCTGGCTATCTTTCTCGCGGTTACTTTATCCCCCATAAGCCTTATCGCTTCCGCGGAAGGTCCTATGAAAACCACGCCCTCTTTCTCGCACAGTTCGGCGAAGGAATCGTTTTCGGAAAGAAACCCGAATCCCGGGTGTATGGCTTCGGCCCCGGATTCCTTGGCTGCAGCAACTACCTTCTTCCCGACCAAGTAGCTCTCAGAGGGTTTCGACGGTCCTATATGGTAAGCCTCGTCCGCAAGCATAACGTGAAGAGCGTCTCTGTCAGCGTCCGAGTAAACTGCCACCGTAGCAATTCCAAGCTCCCGGCAGGCCCTGATGATTCTTACCGCTATCTCTCCCCTGTTTGCTATCAGTATTTTTTTGAACATTTTCTCACCCGGCCGCTCAGAGGGGAATGTTCCCATGCTTTTTCGGCGGAAGCGTCTGTCTTTTTCCGTTCAGCATCTCAAGCGCAGCTATCACTCTCGGTCTCGTGTCCTCGGGCTTTATGACCTCGTCTATGTAGCCCAAGCTCGCAGCGCGGTAAGGATTCGCGAAATTCTTTTTGTACTCCTCAATGAGCCTGATTCTCTCTGTGTCCGGGTCATCCGCAGCGGCTATCTCTCCCCGGGAAATTATGTTCACGGCCCCGTCAGGTCCCATGACCGCGATTTCCGCGGTGGGATAGGCAAGGTTGACGTCTCCTCTTATATGTTTCGAGGACATGACGTCGTAAGCACCTCCGTAGGCTTTTCTGGTTATCACGGTAATTCTCGGAACCGTTGCCTCACAGTAGGCGTAAAGCAGTTTCGCGCCGTGCCTTATGATTCCTCCCCATTCCTGCGAGGTTCCCGGGAGAAAACCCGGCACGTCAACAAAGGTAAGGAGAGGGATATTGAAGGCATCGCAGAACCTTACAAATCTGGCGGCCTTAACCGAAGCGTCTATGTCAAGACATCCCGCAAGCACTTTGGGCTGGTTTCCAACCACGCCGACCGGCTGTCCGTTCATCCTCGCAAACCCTACCACTATGTTCTTTGCGTAGTGTTCCTGCACCTCGAAGAAATACGAATGATCAACTATGGGCCGAACCACATCCAGTATGTCATAAGGCTTGTTGGGATTATCGGGGATAAGCCCGCGAAGACTTGTCTCTTTTCTGTCCGCGGGGTCATCGCAGGGAATCACCGGAGGATCCTCCATGTTGTTTGAGGGGAGAAAACCCAGGAGTTCCTTTATTATCTCTATTGAGTCGTCGTCATCCTCCGAGGCAAAATGCGCGACGCCGCTTACGGAATTGTGAACCATGGCGCCGCCGAGTTCTTCTGAGGAGACCTCTTCATGGGTAACGGTCTTGATCACGTCGGGACCTGTAACGAACATGTAGCTTGTGTTTTTCGACATGATCGTAAAATCGTTCATTACCGGGGAATAAACCGCTCCCCCGGCACACGGGCCCATGATCGCGGATATCTGAGGTATGACTCCCGAGGAGATCACGTTCCGAAGAAATATCTCTCCGTACGCTCCGAGACTCTTTACCCCTTCCTGGATTCTTGCCCCGCCGGAATCATTAAGCCCAATGATCGGCGCCCCGGTTGAAAGCGCCAGATCCATTATCTTGCATATCTTCTTTCCCTGTTCAAGACCCAGGGAACCGCCGAAAACCGTAAAGTCCTGAGCGTAGACAAACACCTGGCGTCCTTCAATCTTTCCGTAGCCCGTGACCACGCCGTCGCCGAGGATTCTCCTTTTCTCCATGCCGAAGTCCGTGCAGTCGTGCAGGACAAACTTGTCAAGTTCAACGAAGGTATCCCTGTCAAGGAGCTCGGTTATTCGTTCGCGGGCTGTGCGCTTGCCGGAATCATGCTGTCTTTTGATTCTGGCTTCCCCGCCGCCCAGATTTGCCTCTTTTTCCTTATCTTCAAGAATTCTGACTTTTTCTTTCATCGGATGTACTCCAACCCACTCACAGTTAAAAACGGATCAGTGAATCATAACACGCAGAGGCGCCGTTTCAAGGTTCCTCAGCGCAAAGAGTCTCGAACAGAGCATGGACTTGGGCGTGCAGATTCTCCATGCCGGAGGAGTTTTTTATGAGAAAATCGGCCTGAGAAGCCTTTTCCTCTTCTGACATCTGGGAATCCATGCGGCGGCGGATTTCCTCAGGCGACATCCCGTCACGGGACGCCACCCTGCGTTCCCTCAATTCTTCGGGACACGTAACTACCACCAGACCGTCGATCAATTCATCAAGACCACCGCCCCCGCGGTCTATAAGCGACGCCTCAACAAACACAATCGGTTCGCCACTTCGGGCGGACATTTTCTCCTTTATCCGCTCAAGAATCTTCGGATGGGTTATCCCGTTAAGCCGCTTGCGGTCCTCCTCGTTTGCAAACACTCTTTCAGCAAGGGCGCCGCGGTCAAGCGTCCCGTCCGCGCAGAGAACCTCTCGGCCGAAACAGTCGACGATTTCCAAAAGCGCGGGCTCCCCGGGCCGCACGATTTCCCTCGCCACCTCGTCTGCATCCACAGTGAACGCCCCGAACTCGCGCAGCATCCCCGCCACAGTCGATTTCCCCGAACCTATATTTCCTGTAAGTCCGTATATTTTCATCTTCAGGCGATGCGGGAGCTTATAAAGTCAATTGCCCTCGCGAGGCGCAGCGCTACGGTGTCTCTGCCCAGTATCTCGACAACATCAAAAATCCCGGGACTCTTCGTAGAACCGGTAAGCGCAACCCTAGCGGGCTGAGCTATTTTCCCGAGCCCGAGACCCGTTTGCTGCATCACGCGCTCGAAACCCCCATGAATATTATCATGGGAAAAATCCTCCACGTTGGAGAGTTCCTCGGCCAGAAGCGTGAAAATCTCGCCGTTTCTCTCCACTAGAAACTTCTCCGCCGCCTTTTCGTCGTACTCGAAATCGTCGGTGAAAAAGTAAAGGGACTGATCCACTATTGCGTTAAGAGTCTCTGAACGCTCCCGCATCTGCGCGACTACTTTACAAAGCCGTTCGGAAGACGGCCTAGGAAGTCCCTTTTGCGTGATAAGAGGAACTATTTTCTCTGATATGCTCTCCTCGGGCAGGTCCCTCAAGTATTTTCCGTTAAGCCAGAGAAATTTCTGAGGGTCAAACACCGAGGGAGATTTTCCGATGCCTTTCAGGCTGAATTTTTCAATAAGCTCCTGCGCTGTGAAGATCTCCTGGTCCCCGAAAGACCAACCCAGCCTCACAAGATAATTAAGCACCGCTTCCGGAAGATATCCGCGCAGTCGGTACTCCGTAACGGATTCCGCACCGTGGCGCTTTGAGAGTTTTTTTCCGTCCGCACCGAGTATCATCGGAACATGAGCAAGCTTCGGCTTTGAGAAGCCAAGTGCCTCGGCTATCAGTATCTGTCTCGGGGCGTTTATTATGTGGTCATCACCCCTTATGACGTAAGATATATCCATCTGCGCGTCATCAACCGCCGCGGCGAAGTTGTAGGTCGGAAATCCGTCGGCTTTCAGTATCACGAAGTCTTCTATTTCAGAAGAGTTGAAAACTATCCCGCCGCGGACAAGGTCCTCAACGGAAATCTTCTCTCCGGGGGGCACGGAAAGCCTCACGGCGTAGGGTTTTCCAGGAGCCGCCCCGAGTTGCGACCATTCTCTTCTGTACCTGAAGACCTCGCCTTTCTCCTTGGCCTCCTCTCTTCTGCGCCCAAGCTCCTCGGCAGTAACGTAGCATCTGTACGCCTTGTCCTCGTCAATAAGCCGCTCGGCAAGCCGACCGTAAGTATCGAGCCGCTCTGACTGCCGAACAATTTCCCCTTGCCACTCAAGTCCGAGCCACTTAAGAGATTCGATAATCTGCCGTTCGAATTTCTCCTCGGAGCGGGCGCGGTCGGTATCCTCGATTCTGAGCAGGAAATCTCCTCCGAGACTCGCGGAGAAAAGCCAGTTGAAAATGGCGGTGCGGGCCGCTCCCACATGAAGAGCGCCGGTGGGGCTGGGAGCGAATCTTGTTACGATCTTCACGGATACTATTTTACACGCCGAAGCGGCAAAAAAAGAAATGCCGGCGAAGGGCTTGGGGGTCCTTGCCAGTGGATTGTATAATAACTGCCATGAGAATATGTTCACTTCTTCCCAGTTCAACTGAGATAGTATTTGCCCTCGGACTTGAAGAGGACCTGGTCGCAGTAACCCACGAATGCGATTATCCGCCCCAGGCACGCAGCAAGCCCGTGGTCGTAAACAGCATCCTCAAAGAAAAGGGAAAGCTCTCAAGCGCGCACATAGACGAATTTGTAAGCCGAAGCCGCCTGGAGGGAAAAAGCGTCTACCTGATCGATTCGGAGTGCCTTAGAGAGATAAAGCCGGACCTTATCATAACCCAGGGACTTTGCGATGTCTGCGCCGTATCCGAAAACGAGGTAACGGAAGTCTGCGAGATTCTTGAGAACAGCCCCGAAGTACTGTCTCTCGAGCCCTCCACCATCGGGGAAATAATGGATTCCATACTGCTTCTGGGAGAGGTCACCGGAACCAGGGAAAAAGCCTCACAGATCGTGGATGGTCTTCGCAAAAGAATCGAGAGCGTCGAGAAAAAGCTCTCGGGAGAAAGGTACCAGCCAGGGGTTTTCTGCCTTGAGTGGCTTGACCCTCCTTACGCCGCCGGGCACTGGGTGCCGGAGATGGTAAAGACGGCGGGGGGAGAACCGCTAATCTCAAGGGCGGGAGAACCTTCGTTTAAAACAACCTGGGATGAGATACTCGAGTCATCGCCTGACTACCTGATCCTGATGCCCTGCGGGTTTGACGTAGAGAAAACGCTTGATGGGATAGAGGATGTGACAAGCGGGGTAAGGCAATGGCATGCGCTGCGCGCGGTAAAAAAAGGTCACTGCTACATAGTGGACGCTAACTCCTATTTCAGCAGACCGTCCCCCCGGATCGTCGACGGAATTGAACTGCTGGCAGGAATAACCCACTCCGACATATTCACGCAACAGCCGAGGGCCAACTCGGTTCTAAACGTGAAAAATCATTTCTATCTGCAGACTTTTCTCGGTTAAGACTTCGGAGCCTGAAAAGGATCCACTTCAACCGGGGCAACTTCGAAATCTGAAGGAGCTTCAGCGCTTGCAGGTGCTACCGCGGACCGAAAAGGGTCTGCGTCTCCTCCTCCATTTGACATAAGAAACACTCCTATGATTAGGAATACTGAACTACTGGGGAGTGTTACCCACCCACATATATTCACGCAATGACCGAAGGCCAACTCGGTTCTAAACGTGAAAAATCATTTCCACCTGCAGACTTTTTTGGGTTATTGCGGGGCCTGAAAGGGATCCGCTTCTCCTGAGGGAGCCGCGGGAGCTGCAGCACTCGCTTCCTGAGGCGCCCCCTGTGCGGACTGAAAAGGATCCACATCGCCTTGGGGCTCTTGGGGTTCAGGCGGAGCGGGTGGTTCGGCAGCCTGCTGCCCACCACCTCCTCCTTCATTTAACATAAGGACTATCCCTATGATAAGAATTACGATAGCTAACAGCACTAACTCATTGCCTTGTATTGTCATGAGACTATCTATCCTCCTGATACTCTTTATACTATTATGCCAGGCCCACTAATCTAAAGCCCGCAAAAACCTTAAACCTACTTTTAATGATACTGATTCATGAAACAATATGTCAAGCATCTTTTCGACGCCTCAAACAACATATGACACGCTTGAGCAGGATGTTGAACTGCAGATAGCGCTCTCCCAAATCCTCTACGGCTGCGTACCGCACGCAACGGAAGAGGAATGTTTGATGATTTTCAAGGAAAGCCCGGAAAAAATCGCCACGCTTGGCGATATCCGAAAAATATCAACTCGGTTTTTTGCGGTCGAGAAAGAGGAATTTCCCTCGGTCGCCATGGAAATAAGGATAACGACGGGCAAAAATCTCAGGCTGAAGTACGAGTACTTTTTCCTCACCGAGTCTTCGGAGGAGACCTTTTTCCTCTCCACCTTGGCGAGACTCGGGGTGTTCTCCCTTATTTTTCTCTGCGATGATACGCATTGCGCGATTACGGCGGAGATGACCGAGGCAGAGATAGAACCGCTTAAAAAGATCGTTACCGCCCACATACAGTCTGGTTGACAAAATTAGGGCTTTAAACTATTATTGCGCTTACCGTTTTGGAGAAAAATTCCAAGTTGAAATACGCAAAGATCATAGGAACCGGTTCTTCGGTTCCCGAAACCGTACTTTCCAATTCAGACCTGGAAAAGATGGTCGATACCTCCGACGAGTGGATTACATCCAGAACCGGGATAAAGGAACGCAGAATCGCGGATGAAAACACCGCCGCCTCCGATGTCGCCTATGGAGCCGCCGAAAAAGCACTGAAGGCAGCCGGCGTAAGCCCGCAGCAGCTCGACGTGATCATAGTCGGAACCATAACCCCGGATTTCATCTTCCCCTCAACAGGCTGCATTCTCCAGAGCCGCCTCGGAGCGAAGAAGGCTTACGCCTTCGATCTTATGGCCGGCTGCTCGGGATTTCTCTATACGCTTCATGTTGCCGAGGGAATAATAAAATCGGGCGGCGCGGAGAAAATTCTCGCCATAGGCGTGGACGTTCTCTCGAAAGTCACCGACTTCGAGGATCGCTCAACCTGCATACTTTTCGGTGACGGGGCGGGCGCAGCGGTTCTCACCGCTTCTGACGAACCTGGAATTCTCTCATCCGTTCTCAGTTCGGACGGAAATGACTGGGACCTTCTCTACGTCCCGGCGGGAGGATCGAGAACTCCGATTGACGAGGAAGTGCTTAAGACCAGAGAGCAGTACATAAAGATGAAGGGAAACGATGTTTTCAAAGTCGCGGTCAAGAGCATGGAGTCGGTAACCGTGGACGCCATCGCCAAGGCAGACATCTCCCCCAAGGACATCGATCTCTTCGTCCCGCACCAGGCAAACTACAGGATTTTGGAAGCCGTGAGGAAAAGACTTGATTTCCCGGAGGAAAAAGTGTTCGCGAACCTCGACAAATACGGGAACACCTCAGGGGCATCCATTCCGCTCGCCCTTGACGAGGCGGTTCGCCAGGGAAGCGTAGGAGAAGGAAGCCTCGTGCTGTTCGCGGCTTTCGGAGCCGGTTTTACCTGGGGCGCTTCGGTGGTAAAATTCTGAGCACCTTCCATGGCGCCGCATCGGGCTTGTCAAGGATGCGGCTTGCTTTCTTCGCAGCAAAACGCAGAACATGACTCTCTCCTCAATCCCAGAGCTTGCGAACATCGTCCTGCCGGCGTTTCTTGTAATCGCCGCGGGTTTTCTCTTCAGCAGGACGAAAAAAATAGACATATCCTCAATCAACGATCTTGTGGTCTACGTGACCACGCCGTGTCTGATAATCTCGTCTCTCTCGGATTTCACGATGGACCCGTCTGTGACGGCGAAGCTGTTTCTCTCGATATCGGCGGTCATTTTCTCTACCATAATAATCGGCGGGGCACTTACAAAAGCGCTTCGGCTTGACTCGAGGGTATATCTGCCCCCCGTGGTTTTCGCGAACACGGGAAACCTGGGACTTCCCCTTTGTCTTTTCGCCTTCGGACAGTATGGGTTCAATATCGCGATACTCTGTGTCGTTTCGACCATGCTGCTTCACTATACGGTGGGAATTATGATTCTCGGGTCCGGAAAGAACCATCTGCGCGAGATATTCAGGCTTCCCCTTATATACGCCACCGTAGCCGGAATAATCATAAACTCGGTCGGCTTTCAGATCCCGGTAGTTATCGAGAGGCCCGTAGCCCTTCTCGGGGATATCACCATACCCGCAATGCTCTTCTCACTCGGGTACAAACTCTCCGAAATGAAGATCTCCAGACTTTGGCTTTCCTTTTTCTTCGGCTCCGCCAGAATATTTCTCGGCGTAATTCTCGGAGCGCTGTTCGTAAACGCAGTCGGCCTGAAGGGAGTGGAAGCAAAAGTGGTTATTCTGGAGTGCGCAATGCCTCCCGCGGTTTTTAACTTCGTGCTCGCGGAGAAATACGGCAGGGATTCCGAGACGGTCGCATCAATAATAGTGGCCGGAACCGCAGTTTCTCTTCTGGTTCTTCCGTTCGTTATTTCGTATCTGGCAAATCAGTGAGAGATCAGCGGGTTATGTCTCTGAGAGTAAGGCCCTCATCCCTAAGGTAAGGCATAAGGCCTTTTTTGGTGATCGTTCTCAGCGCACGGGCAGAAATCCTTATTCTCACGTACCTGTCTAGCTCGGGAACGTAGATTCTCTTCCAGTGCAGGTTCGGATTCTGGCGTCTTTTAACGTGGTTGTTCGCGTGGGAGACGTTGTTTCCGAAAAGGGGCTTTTTCCCTGTTATAGCGCAACGGCGTGCCATGGGTATATCCTCTGACTACTTGGTCTCCTTAAAGACGACGTGCTTTCTTATCACCGGGTCGTACTTTTTCAGTTCAAGGCGGTCCGGAGTATTCATCTTGTTTTTCTTCGTGTAATAGATGTAAGGACTCTCGGTGCTTTTCATCTTGACAAGTACTCTGTTTAACGACTTTCCCATTGCAACCCCCGAAAAAGTGAATGGTTATTATCCACGAAAAAAAACTGTTTTCAAGAAAAAATTTTAAATTTCTTTGGGAATCAGTGGTCGCAGCAGTATTTCCTGCAAAGCCTGAAATTGCGCAGGTGGCCGGAAATCATGATAAAAGCGCCGATAAGAGTAAGAATCGATTCTACGTAGCCCGTAGCGGCGAAAGCTCCGACTAGGAGAAAATAGAGTCCCACGCCCCCCAGCATGATCACGGTGAAATCCTTATGGCGTCTGCAGCCAAGAAACATGGCGACCACGCTTGCTGGAATGACCAGAAAAAGCATCAACTCGTGGAAAATCTCTTCAAACACGAATGTCGAACCCACGACCGGGAACAGTATGAGCGCTACCGGCGTAAAAAAACAGTGGATGGCGCAGATACCCGCAAGGGATATCGAGGTATAATCGGTGAACCTCTGAATTCTTACCTGATTCATTGTATCGTTAAGCCGCCTCCGCGCACTTTAAGCACTGGCCGAAAAGCTGTATGAAATGATCCTTCACTCTGAATCCCTGCTTTTCAATCGAAGAGTAATCAAAGCTCTCCACCGGACACTCGGGAAAATCGAAAACCCCCCTGCAGTCAACGCACACCATATGATGAACGTGCTCGCCTTGGGAGAACGCGTAACCGTGACGGCCGTCGGGAAAATGAAGGCGCTTCACGATGCCCAAGTCCTCGAACATCTCAAGGGTTCTGTAGATAGTGGCAAGCCCCGTGGCGCCGAGCATATCCTTCACCCTGTCGTGTATTTCGCCGACCGAAAGCGATTTCCCGCTCGTGTGAAGAACATGAACGACTGCTAGACGCTGTGCTGTGGACTTGAGTCCCTTTTCCCGCAGAACTTCTCTGGCATACGATTCCTGAGTGCATTCAAAATCTTTCATCATGAGAATTATTAAATGAGAATGATTTTCAATTAGCTCTTATTCTAAATCGCTTGTTACGAATCGTCAAGGGCAAAAACCGAAATTAAAAAGACGCAACTGCGGAAAACAAGGAGCCTATTTGCGAGGTGATTGCATATCGGAAAATCCATGTGAATAAGGGTACCCAGCGTTTGTTCCCATAAGTATTCAGGGTTATACTCTCATCGGAATAAAGTATGGATTCGGGTTTCCGTTTCCGGAAAAGTGATTTCAATTTGACATGCGCGGGAGACAGTTAAGTTCATCATGAGAATTCTGAAAGGAGCACTTTCGATTGCGTTTCTTGTCTTTGCCTCCTTTCTTCTTTCCACAGGATGCGGCGATGGAACCAACGAGCAAGTCGAAGTCGACGCTGGCTGCGAAGATGCCTTCTGCATAGGAACGCTTTTCCGGACAAGCGATTCTCCTTCCTCGGTAATAAAGGCCGCGGAACTCGCAAGGGATGACATTAACGAAGCCGGCGGAAACATAAAGCTTATCGCCGGAGACGGCGCTACTCCTCTTGCCTCGACCATGGAACTTCTGGAAATGGGCGTGAAGGCGATAATCGGACCTGGAACTTCACAGAGTTCCGTTGAAATTTTTGATTTCCTAGTTGAGAACGGGCTAGTCGCGGTTTCACCCTCCGCAACTTCCGTTACCCTGACCGAAAAAAACAGGGAAATTTCCCAAGCCGGGAAAGCGCACTTTTTCTTCAGAACCGTTCCGACGGATTCGTTCCAGGCGAAAATCCTGGCGACCGAAGTCCGAAACGGAGACGAAGTGCTGATAGTCCATCGAAACGACAATTACGGAGTGAAACTCACGGAGCTGATCAACAGGGAATTTCTTTCCCGAAACCGTCCCGCCGCCAAGGTCGTCTGGTACGAGCGATACTATTCTGACGACCCAATGTTCGAGGAGAAAACCCAGGCCGTGCTTGACGATATCGAGGCGGTAGGCGGAATCGGCAACATAGGTTCCATAATACTAATCCTGTCGATAGACGAAGGAGGGAAGATAATAAAGGGCATGCTTGACTCCACGGTCGTTTCGTCCGCCGCGAGATACTACATTTCCGACTCATTCGCAGTTGAAAATCTGTATGAACGCGTGGACCCGGACAACCCGGCCGCGGTTGAGGGCTTCAAAAGCACGACTCCATGCTCCCTGCCGGATCCTCCCGAGAGAAAAGACGAGTTTGAAAAACGATTTGACCGAGAGATGTTCCCTTCCCTTCGATTCGCCGTCCATGCCTATGACGCAGTGGTAGCAGTAGCACTCGCGGCCTTGAGCGCCGGAAGCAACGACCCTTCCGAATACGTCTCCGAAATGGCGGAGGTTACCGCAGGGGAAAACCGTTGTTTAACCTATGCCGAATGTGCAGCGGCTCTTATGGATGAGACCGCAGCCAACGACGACATCAATTACGAGGGAGTCTCGGGACCGATCGAGTTTGATGAAAACGGGGACATAGGGGCGGGCTGCTATTCCGTCTACACATACGACGCCGAGGGGGGCCGCACGAGACAGGTTTTCAGCGTTCCGGATTTAGAAGACATAACAACTGATAGAGTCCCGTGAATTTCGGGTACAGCTAAAAGCTGTTTTTCGAGACCGTTTCACTGCAATCACTTGGCTATAATGCCGCCGTCAATTGAAAGCATTGAGCCCGTGTTGAACATGACCTTATCATCGCAGAGAAACAGAACCGCTTCAGCTATTTCGTACGGGTCGGCCAGCCGTCCCATGGGGTGAAGAGATTCCATAAAAGTCTGGGCCGCTTCGGCATCTTCGGCTCTCTCAAGATAGGAATCGAACATCGGTGTCCAGACCCCTCCAGGACAGACAGCATTTATCCTGAGTCCCTTGTCCGCGTACTCAAGGGCCATGCTTCTTGTGAGCTGAACAAGGGCCCCCTTGGATGCCGAATAGGCCGAAAGTCCCGCAAAACCCTTTAACCCGATAACAGAAGAGTTGTTGACGATAAAGCCTCTGCCCGCAGAAAGCATATGAGGAATGGCATATTTGCACATCATGAACGCTCCCTTCACGTTTATATCGAAGATCTCCTGGAACCTTGAGGTTTCGACTTCGTGAAGGGGGCCGGAAAAAATGATACCGGCGTTGTTAAAAAGAATGTCGATCTTTCCGTGCTCGCGAAAAGCGGTCTTCACGGTGGCCGCGCAGTCGCTCTCGACTGAAACGTCACAGACCTTGTATTCTATAGAAAGCCCCTCTTCCTCCGCCCTGTCGCACAGTTCTTTCAGCTTCTCTTCCCTTCTGCCGGCAATAAGAACCCTAGCCCCGTTTCGCGCCAGCAAAAGCGCAGTTGCCTCCCCGATTCCGGTTCCCCCTCCTGTAATAATCGCCGAGCGTCCTTTAAATCTCATAGAAGATTCCGCAAAAACATCCTTTGTAGCAGATCAGAAACTTACGCGAAAACCGCAAGCAGCACTCCTGCCGCTACGGCCGAACCCACAACCCCGGCCACGTTCGGACCCATAGCGTGCATCAAAAGCACATTCTGAGGATCTTCCCTGGCCCCCATATCCTGAGAGACGCGAGCGGCCATTGGAACCGCCGAAACCCCTGCCGAACCGATCAGGGGATTGATCTTGGTTTCGGAGAAAACATTCATAAGCTTGGCCATCAGCACCCCGGAGGCCGTGCCTATGCAGAAAGCCACAATTCCCAGAAGAAGTATGCCAAGAGTCTCAAGGGAGAGAAATTCGGAGGCCAGAAGCTGCGAGCCGACTCCGAGGCCGAGGAATATCGTAACGATGTTGATAAGCGCGTTTCTCGTCGTATCCGAGAGCCGGTCGACCACTCCGCATTCCCTCATCAGGTTGCCGAAAGCGAAAAAACCTATTAGAGGCGCCGCGGATGGAAGAAAAAGGAGGCAGAGGGTAAGAGCAATCAACGGAAACATTATTCTTTCCCTTTTCGCCACCGGACGAAGCTGGCTCATCCTTATTTTTCTCTCTTCAGGGGAAGTAAGAGCTTTCATTATCGGGGGCTGGATTATCGGCACGAGAGCCATGTAGGAATACGCGGCGACCGAGACCGCACCGAGAAGCCTCGGGGAGAGCTGCGAAGAAATGTAAATAGAGGTCGGTCCGTCCGCTGACCCTATTATTCCTATCGACGCCGCGTCTTTTAGGGAAAAATCGATTCCGGGCACGTACTGGGCAAGCACGAGCGCGCCGAGCAATGTCGTGAAAATCCCGAACTGCGCAGCGCCTCCCAGAAGAACCGTCTTGGGGTTGGCCAGAAGCGGACCGAAATCGGTAAGCGCCCCCACTCCCATGAATATCAGAAGGGGGAAAATGCCGGTCTTTATGCCGACATCGTACACGTAGTAAAGTACCCCGCCGGGGTCATTTATCCCCGCAAGCGGAATGTTGGCCAATATGCACCCGAAAGCTATCGTAACCAGAAGAAGAGGTTCGAATTTCTTCGCAATCCCCAAGTAGAGAAGAAGAAATCCTACCAGGATCATCAAAAACATCCCGAACCCGTTAACCCAGGAAATTGCGTTGCCCGCAATAAATCCGTAGATGCCGGTACTGGTAGCCACGTTTTTCAAAAGCTGGGAAAAAGATGCAAGCTCCTTGGTTTGCTCCCCAGAGACCGCCACGTCGCTTACCGTCTCCCCGAGACAGTCGGGTGCGCCGGCGAACATTCCCAAGGAAAAAGTAAGAACCGCCAAAATAAGTATGAATTTTTTCATGCGCTCAAGAGGGAAGAATGGTCAGGATAAGCTGACCCGTCTCTACTACCTGTCCCTGTTCAACCTCTATGGACACCACTTCCCCGTCGCACGGAGAGGCAACCGGAGTTTCCATCTTCATGGCTTCAAGCATGATCAGCGTCTGATTTTCCTTTATCTTGTCACCCACGCTGACCTGAACCCTGTACACGTTGCCGGGCACGCTCGCTGTAACGGCCACAACATCGGGAGAATCTTCATCCATCGCAGAGGATGTTTTCGGGGCTGGAGCTTCGGTTACCGAAGCAACTTCCGAAGTTCCTTCCTTTACGGTTACGTTGTAGCTTTTCCCGTCAACCGTAATAACGAAGTTCTCCCCGGTACCGGACACCTTCGACGCTACGCTCGTGCCAAGACCTTGTCTCTGCTGAGGCTGCTCTTCAGGCTTGTCTTTTCTTACGTTGACGCTGAAATTCCCCTTGAGAAAGTCAAGTCCCTTGTTTCCGCCCTGGGTCTGAAGCGCCCCGACTATGAATATGTTCTCCTCGGTGACGGGAAGGCTCTCTTTCTCGAGAATCTCGGTTGCCTTCGGAATGCCGGGCTCAAGTATATCGAGCGGGTCGCCTTCAAAGCGGGGCTTGCCCATCTGCTCTTCCGCTATCGCCACGACTTCTGGGTCGGGCTCGACGGGCGTGCGTCCGAAGTAGCCTAGTACCATGTTCCCGTAACCATCGGTGATCTTTTTCCAGGTTCCCTGAGTGACGTTGGCGTAGGCCTGCTGGAAATAGAACTGGGAAACCGGGGTAACCGATGTCCCGAATCCACCCTTCGCAACACATTCGCTCATTGCCTCGATCACCTGCGGGTAAAGATCGAGGGTGCCGGTGTCTCTCATCATCATGGTGTTTGCGGTAAGCGCTCCGCCGGGCATCGGAGAGAGAAGAACCTCCGAGGAGACCCGAAGGGCTTCGGGCGGGAAATAATAGCCAGACATGCATTCCTTGAACACGGAATTCGCCTCGAGAACCTTGGTTATGTCCACGTCCAAGGTGTACTCCGTCCCCTTAAGGGCGTTCCACATGGATATAAGGTCGGGCTGAGAGGTTCCCCCGGAAACGGGTGCTCTCGCGACGCAGATTCCGTCGCACCCGCCGTTTATGCCGGCCATGTACTGGTTGACTCCCTGGGCGGCCGTCTCGTGAGTGTGCACCCAGAGAATGACGTTTTCTCCGACGAGCTTTCTCGCGGCCTTCACGGTCTCGTAAATCTTTTTGGGATTCGATGTTCCGGAAGCGTCCTTGAAGCATATGGAATCGTAGGGAAGCCCCGAATCAAGTATTTTCCTCAGCCTGTCTATATAGAAATCCACGTCGTGGGCTCCTTCGCAGCCCGGAGGAAGCTCCATAAGCGTTACCACCGCCTGGTGGTGCAGGCCCGCATTCTTTATGCACTGACCGGAGTACTCGAGGTTTCTTACGTCATTTAAGGCGTCGAAGTTTCTTATGTGAGTTATGCCATGTTTCTTGAACATCCTGGCGTGAAGATCTATCATGTCCTTGGGCTGCTGGGACAGGGCAACAACATTGATCCCCCTTGCAAGCGTCTGTAGGTTAGCGTCCGGTCCCGCTGCTTCGCGGAAGCGGTCCATCATATCAAAAGCGGACTCACCGCAGTAAAGAAACAGGCTCTGGAACCTGGCTCCCCCGCCAGCCTCAAAGTGGGTTATCCCGGCTTCCCTAGCGGCCTCGACCGCCGGAATGAAGTCTTCTGTAAGCACCCTCGCGCCGAAAACGGACTGAAACCCGTCGCGAAAGGATGTATCCTGAAATAAGATTTTTTTCATGACAAGACCCTGAGGTTTTCAAGATCTAGCCGTCGCCGGCATGCTTCGCCCTGTAGGCCGCAACTGCCGCGGCTATAACCGGAATGACGTCCCTTCTGGATTTTTTGGACGCCCCGGGACCCGAGGGCGCACGCACGTCGCTGTCTTTAAAAAGCTTCGCAGACAACATCACGCTTACCATCAATACAAGCAGAAAAATATATACTGTGGCCATACCTATGACCATGAGTTTTACGCCTTCAAGGATCATAATGGACGAAGAATCTCAAAAACCGTTTGAATTTAATGGGTATCAATTATTTACAAGAACTTGTTTATTGTCAATCTGCGGCAAGGCCTCCAGTGACGTGCGCACGCCGCGGATTCCTGAGCTCCCTGTTTTCCCTTGACCTTCAAATCCTTACGTGTTATTCTGACCCCCCACTATGAAAAGGACTTATCAACCGCACGTAAAAAAGAGGCTCAGAACACACGGCTTCCGCGCCAGGCTGAGCACAAGGGGAGGCAGAAGCATACTCAGGAGAAGAACTGCCAAGGGAAGATACGTTCTCACGGTTGGGAGATGGAAAAAGTAGCGTTTGAGTCCGACAGCTCGTTTCCCGCAAAATTCAAGATAAAAACCTCCCGCGACTTTCGCAACACACTCTCAGAAGGCACTAAAACCCACTCGGAAAACTTCATACTCTACGCAAAGCCCAACTCTCTTGGGTTTCCCCGCCTAGGAGTGTCCGTGGGCAAAAAAGCGTCGGCAAGCGCAGTCAGAAGAAACAGGATGAAAAGGGTGCTGAGGGAAGTTTTCAGGAGAAACAAGCCCGTGTTTTCCTCAAACGACGTGGTGTTCGTAATAAAGAACGACGTATCGGGTAAGAAATTCTCTGAACTTTACCTAGAGATAAAAAAACTCGCAGGCCGCATCAAATGAAAGAAAACCCCGCAGTCAGATTCCTTGTTTTACTGGTAAGGGTCTACCAGAAAACCCTTTCTCCCCTGCTTCCCAAAACCTGCAGGTTCCACCCCAGTTGCTCCGCGTATTCAATTGAGGCCTTGCGGGAACACGGAGCTTTCAAAGGAATCTGGATGACTCTCAGAAGAATACTGCGATGTCATCCGTTAAGCGCGGGAGGATATGACCCCGTAAAGAAAAAAAGCGATAAACGGGCGAAGGGGTGAACTACACTCCCCTATTCCTATTAAAACTTATCGTGTATCATTGCTTCCATGAATTCTTACTCTTTGGTTTCCTGCTACATGCTAGAACTACGCACAGAAAACGGGAGCAGTCTCACAGGTGTCTCGTAGAAATCACGATAGCACCCCACATCCTCAATAAAGTCCTAAGAAACAACACATGAACAGCGACCTCAAGAGAAACTACATTTTATTTCTGGTATTGTCGGTACTGGTAATCGTCGGTTACTCGGCGTTTTTTGCAGAAGCCCCCAAGGAAAAACAGGCCACAAAAATAGATGGGCCCGCATCGACGCCCGCCGCAGGGGATCTTTCCGAAAAACCAGGTTCCCCACAGGAAATTCCCACAGAATTTCAACCGATAAAATCTTCCTACGCTTCCAAGATTATAAAAGTCAGATCCGACCTTTATGTTGCCGAGATAGACACCCTAGGAGGAAAAGTTGTCGACTGGGAACTCTCGGAATACAAAAAGACGGTCGAGACGGACTCGGTGCCTGTGGCGGTGATAGGTGAAGAGAAAAAGTCGTTTGACACCATACTGAGAGTCAAAAACGAAAAAATGCCGGAACTCATCCCGTTTTCCTACAAGGGAGGCACGAATCTGGTCGTGGGTCCCGAGGGGCTTGATGTCAATCTGGCCTGGAGAAAACCCGGTGGGATTACGGTACGTAAAACCATCTCCTTTTACCCCGGAAAATACTTTATCAAGGAAAACCTGGAGATTCTTAACGGAACGCAGAGACAGATAAACCAGAAAGTTTACGTCGGCTGGGAAAATACGGTATACGAGAGCGGTTCAAACAGTCTCTACGAGTTTATCTCAATGGTCGGCGGCGAGGTCAAGCGGACCAAGAAACCCCTTAAGGAAACCAAGGCGTACAATGGAGAGACAAACTGGTTCGGTTTCGGTGACAAGTACTTTCTCGGTGCATTTCTGCCGGAAATAGGGGGAGACCGGGGACTCTACCTGCAGCCCCTTGACGAAAAAGGCCTTGCCGGTGCGGGGTTTTCCTATCCAGAGCAAAAAATAGCCGCGGGGAAAAGCTACAAAGTCGGGTGGAAATCGTATTTCGGTCCGAAAAATGAACCGGACCTCAAGGAAGCCGGGTACAGCCTTGAGAAATCGATTGACTACGGCTATGCGGGAGTACTTACCAAGATTGCCGTCGTGCTTCTTAAGTTCGTCAACGACTTTTTCAGCAACTTCGGAATCTCCATAATAGTGCTTACGATCGCTCTCAGGGTGATATTCTTCCCCCTTACCGTGAAAAGCATGAAGTCGATGAAAGCCATGCAGAACAAGATGAAGAGTCTGAAGCCTGAAATCGACGCTCTCAAGGAAAAATACAAGGACGACAAATCGACTCAGCAGGCAGAGATGATGAAGCTTTACACAAGTAACGACATAAACCCGCTCAGCAGTCTCGGGGGATGTCTTCCCCTGCTCATACAGCTTCCCGTTTTCATAGCTCTTTATTTCGCGCTTCTGTATTCGATAGATCTAAGACACAGCTCGTTTCTCTGGGTAAACGACCTCTCCCAGCCCGAACACCTATTTGACGTGCTGGGAATACCGTTTCGGGTGCTGCCCCTTTTGATGGGTGTCTCGTGGTTTCTCTCGCAGAGACTCACCCCCATGACTACTCCAGGAAGCGAGACGATGGAACTGCAGATGAAGCTCATGCAGTTTATGCCTATAATTTTTACCGTAATGTTCTGGGGCCTGCCTTCCGGTCTTATACTTTACTGGACCGTAAGCAACATTCTCTCCGTCGGTCAGCAACTATACATCAATCGACAGGTCCCGGAGCCAGAAGGAGGATAGCAATGGCTACCGTAATAGAAAAGGAAGGAAAAACAATTTCCGAAGCCGTAGTGAACGCCTGTGAAGAACTCGGAGTCTCAAAAGACGAAGTGGAAATCGAAGTTATAAGAGAAGACTCCAAGGGGGTTCTGGGCATAGGAAGCAAAAACGCCATAGTGAGGGTGGAAATAAAAACTGGCGGATTGAGCGAAAAGGCGTTTCGGGCGAAAAAAACTCTTGAGACCCTCCTGGGTTTTCTGTTTCCAGCCCCGCAGAGCGTAAAGGCCGAAGAGACTGAAAACAGGATAATACTTGAAGTCTGGCCCGTTAAAGACAAGAAATTCCTCATAGGAAGAAACGGGGAAGTAATAAAGTCCCTTGAGTACATAGTAGGGAAGATAGCTTCGAGAAACAGCAACGAGGGGAAAAACAAGAGGGTCGCCATAAACATCGGCGGGCACGACGGAAAGAAAAAGGACACCGATGTGCCGAGAAAAGTCGCGGAGACCGTGCAGAAAGTAAAAGAGAGCGGAAACTCTCACTCAATCGAGCGGCTTTCGTCCTACGAAAGGAAAATGGCCTACATAGAACTCAAGAAGCAAGAGGACATAAAATACGAGACGGTTCCAAGCAAGGGTAACTCGAAAAAAATCGTCGTTAGCCCTCAGGCCTGAGTTCAGGAACCCCGAAGCGTTTTGAAAAAATCCTCAAGAATGCGGGCGCACCGCTCGCCGCAGACTCCCCCCGAGAATTCCACGCGGTGATTGAGTTCCCCTCCCGCACCGATTCCGAAGTTGCTTACAAGCGCCCCGCCCTTGGGATCGGGAGCGCCGAACACGACCCTGTCTATTCTCGCGTTGATTATGGCTCCCATGCACATGGCGCAGGGCTCAAGGGTAACGTAGATAGAAGTGCCGGAAAGTCTCCAGTTTCCGATAACTTCGCACGCGCGGCGTATAGCCAGAATTTCGGCGTGGGCGGTAGCGTCCGAAGCTGATTCCCTCAGGTTGTGGGCGGCTGAAATTACGGTGCCTCCCCCATCAACTATGACCGCCCCTACCGGAACCTCGCCTTCTGAAGCGGCCCGCTCGGCCTCCCCGATAGCCAAGGCCATAATGATTTCATCGGACTGCCCCGTCACAGATAAAAGGAAAATCTAATCTACTTTCTGGCGCTGAACTTCAGGCCCGTCTCGTTTCTGTCCCAGGTATTCTCGGTGATTTCCTTTATCTCGGCGACCTTGACCTTCTGGGTCGCGGTTACCGGGAATCCATCCTCGTAAACCTCTATGAATCTGGGCACCATGGCCACTATAACCCTTTCGGCCATCCATTTGGAGAACTCAATCGGATCAAATTCCTCGCCCACCTTGAGCGTAACGCAGAGCTTGATCTCGTCATCCGAAACGTTCGGGAGCCTTATACCGACCGCAATGGCTTCCTGAATCGCGGGATATTGCATCGCCTCGTCCCCGACGGCTACCGGATCCACATTTTCGCCTGAAACCCTGATGCGGCTGAACCTTCCGACAAAATAGTATCTCCCATCGATACCTCTAGCGAAAAGATCGTCCGAATTGAAGAAGCCGTCATCGTCAAAGGCCTCCCTGGTTCTTCTCTCATCCTTGAAATATTCATTCAGGGTCGTATGCGGAACAAGCGGCTTTACGAAAAGAAGCCCCTTGGCGTCGTCGGGAGGAGTAATGTCGTCGGTAGAGTCCCAGAACGGTCTTACCACCGTATCGATGTCTTCGGGATTTCTGAGCTCGACGTAATACCCCTCCATGGGGAAACCGGATGAACCCGGGCGGTGATCCTCGGGATCTTTCCAGAGAACCATACCCATCTCGGTCGAACCGTATCCGTCTATTACCCTGACTCCGAACCTTTCCTGGAACTCCTTCAAATTCCTAGGAGCAGGGGAGCCCAGCATTATCCTTACGTTGTGCTTCTGATCCCACTCGCTCTCAGGCGCGGCCCAGAGGTACTCGGCTACCGCTCCCAGCATGTTAACGCATGTAGCGCCGCATCCGGCCGCCCATTTCCAGAAATTGGAAGCTGAGAACCTGGGGAAAAACACGGCAGTCCCACCGGACGCCATGGCGCTGAAAAGGCACATTACCTGCGCGTTGGCGTGACCGAGTGAAAGTATGCTCATGAGCACGTCGTCGCTCCTTATTCCCTGCTGCTGCAGATAAGAACGGACTGTCATGATTACTCCTCCGTGGTCTCTGGCAACCCCTTTCGGCATCCCCGTGGTACCGGACGTGAACATACATCTCTCCATGTCGGCAGTGGTAACGTCCACCCCGGGATTAGTATCGTCATAACTATCAAATTCTGAAAAAGGAAGCGCCTTTATGCCTCCGATTTTTTCAGGTGCATTGTCAACCGTCACGAAAACTGCTTCAAGATGCTCCAGACTGTCGCCGATTTCCTCTATGAAAGGAATGCTCCCCTCGTCAATAATGAGGGCTCTCATGTCCGAGTAGTTGATTACGTAAGCAAGTCTTTCCCCCTTCTCGTCCTTGTTTACCGGAACCTGGACACCGCCGCACTTGTGTATGGCGATAATAGATATCACGTGCTCAGAACAGTTGAGCATGTACATGCCGACCTTGTCCCCTTTATTTATTCCGAACCCTTGGGCAAGACCGTTTGCCACCCTGTTGGCCCACGCGTTGGTTTCCGCATAAGTGTAGCTCTCCACGATGTTTCCGTCTCTGTCTCCGACCTTGAACATTGCCTTGTCGGGAAACATCTCGGCACCCTTCTCAAGATTTGTGGTTATCGGCTGCCAAAGTGAAGTATCTTCGAATTTGCCAAAGGGAAGATCTCCGCTTCCCAGATATACGCCATCGCGCGGTTTGAATAATAATTGCATTTACTGTAACCTCCTGAACAGTCTTGTAGCATTTGGAAATGAAAAAAACACCCGGACTATTATAGGTTAATCGGTGTCTCATTGCAAACCCCGTTTTTTTCCGGTTCCTGAAAAAATCTCCGGCCTGCCGTATAAGGCCTGAATCCTGCTTCTGGTATATGGAAATCTTTAATCTGCTGGTTTTTATCTTGAGTTTCGCTCTTCTCTGGAAAGGCGGCCTTTTTCTCGTCAAAGGCGCGTCGGGAATCGCGAAGCTAACCGGCACGGGCACTTTTTTTGCGGGACTTATCGTCGTTGCGCTTGGAACTTCCCTCCCAGAATTCGTGGTCTCCCTCATAGCGGTAGTAATGAATTCAAGCGACATAGCGGTCGGAAACATGATCGGAAGCAATATCGCCAACATCGGGCTTATTTTCGGCCTGACGCTTCTTATAAGCCCCATAGCAATAAGCAAGGAAGCGTGGAAAGAACAGAGGTCTGCTCTTTTTTTCTTGATCCTTATCACTTTTGCCGCTTACGGTCTCGGTCGCACCGGACTCTCCATCGGAAGAGAGGAAGGGGTGCTGCTGTTTCTCCTGCTTGCCGTCTTTTTGTTTATCCCCTACGGGAAATCAAGGGAAGAAAAAAACGAGGTTTCACCTACACCACAAGGCGATGGCTGGTGGAAACTTCTTTTTTACGTAGTCTTGGGTTCAGTGCTTTTGGCGGGTAGCGCGCACTTTCTGGTCAGCAGTGCAATAAAGATCGCCACGCAGATTGGAATAAGCGAATTGTTCATAGGCGTAACGGTAATTGCCCTCGGAACTTCGCTTCCAGAACTTGGCGCTTCGCTCGTTGCCGCACGCAGAAAAGAACAGAACATAGTCGTTGGCAACATAATAGGGAGCAATTTCTTTAATCTCGGGTATTTGGGTC